>NZ_JBHTSF010000030.1:0-77081 GCF_042795295.1 Streptomyces sp. NPDC056486 | reverse complement strand
TCCCACCCCCCCCCCCCCCGTTATTCTGGTTCCCCCGCTCCCCCGTTCCCCCGCTGTCCCCCGTTCGGCCCCTCGGGTGGTCATCCCCGAGTCGCCGCCCGTCTCCCCCGTGTCTCGCTCCCACCTTCGAAGAGGTGGGAGGAGCGGCCAAGGGCGCCGCGCCGTTCCGCCGCCCCGTGTCGGCGGTACGGGCGCTGCGCCCTTCTCCGTGTCCCTCACTCTTCCGTCTTCGCAGGTCGGGACCCATCCGCGCTCATACTCATCTCCACCTCTAGGTACGGATACTCAGACCTGGGCACTCATCCCCACACCGAGATCCTCTCGACTGGTTACGATCGCGTCCGTGTCCGTACTCCCCCTGGTCTTCACCAGCGGCTGGGCAAGCGGGATCAACGCGTACGCCGTGGTCCTGCTGCTCGGCATCTTCGGCGCGACCGGGATCAGCGACGAGGTTCCCGAAGCGCTGCAACGTCCTGATGTGCTCATCGCCGCAGGCGTCCTCTTCGCCTGCGAGGCCGTCGCCGACAAGATCCCTTACGTCGACTCGGTCTGGGACACGGTGCACACCGTGATCCGGCCGGTTTCCGGCGCCGTGGTGGGTGCGCTGCTCGCGGGCCAGAGCGGTTCGCTCTCCGACCTGGCGGCGGGCGCGGTGGGCGGTTCGACGGCGCTGGCCAGCCACTTCGTCAAAGCCGGGACGCGGATGGCGATCAACACCTCGCCTGAGCCGTTCAGCAACATCGCGGTGAGCACGGCGGAGGATCTCGGGGTCGGCGGGATCGTCAGCTTCGCGATGTTCTACCCAGAGGCGGCGGCGATCATCGCGGCCGTGCTCCTGCTGCTCGGCCTGCTCATACTGACCTTCCTGGTCTCGCGGATCCGGCGGTTCCTGCGGCGCAGGGCGCAGCGGCGCGAGGAGAAACAGCTGGCGGCACACGGGGGACGGCCGCCGGACTGAGGGCTCCCGGCGTGACTGTCAGTGGTGGCCGATAAAGTCCCTGGCATGGCACGGATTGTGGTGATCGGCGCCGGGATGGGCGCGATGGCGGCCGCCGCCCGGCTGGCCGTCGCGGGCCACCGGGTGGTGGTGCACGAGCGGTCGGGCACGTACGGCGGCGCGCTCGGCAGCGTCGAGCGTGACGGCTTCGTCTTCGACACGGGCCCCGGGCTCCTGCAGCTCCCCGCCGTCTACCGCGACTTGTTCGTCAAGACGGGCAAGGAGCCGCTGGAGCGGTGCGTCGAGCTGTCCCAGGTGGAACCCGCCGTGCGGCACGTCTTCGCGGACGGCACGGCGGCCGATCTGCCCAACGCCTCGCGCGCGGGCGTCGGCGAGGCCCTCGACGCGGCGCTCGGCAGCGGCGCGGGCGCCCACTGGTCGGCGTACATGAACCGCGCCCGTGAAGCGTGGAACCGCACCCGGCGCCCCCTCCTGGAAGAGCCGCTCTGGCCGAACTGGCAGGTGCTGGCCGAGCGTGAGCCCTACCCATCGGTGCCGCACAAGCGCCTCCTGCGGCGCGAGCGGCGGGCGAGAACCCTCACCGAAGTCGGCGCACTCGAACTGGGCGGCGACGCACGGCTCCTCGCGCTCCTCGAGCAGTACGCCCTCGCGAGCGGCCTCGACCCCCGGGCGACCCCGGCGAGCGCGGCCGTCCTGCCCTACCAGGAGCACACCTTCGGCGCGTGGTCCGTGCGCGGCGGGATGCGCGCGCTCGCGCAGGCCGTGTACGAGCGGTGCATCGCCCGGCGGGTCGAGTTCGCGTTCGACTCCCCCGTCGCCCGGATCATCGAGAAGGACGGCCGCGCGGCGGGCATCGAGCTCGCGGACGGAACGGCGCAGGAGGCGGACTTCGTTGTCGCCGGTGTTGCGCCCGGCGCACTCGACGGCTTGTTGTCCGGTGTATCCGGCATGTCCGGCGCATCCGGTGTGAACATACGGGCGGAGGGTGAGGTGCAGCCCCGTTCCGGACTGCCCAGCCGTCTCATGGTCTTCCTCGCGCTGCGCGGCGCGCGGCCCGAGGGCACACCCCACCGCACGGTGCTGCACACCCCCGACCGCCAGGACGAGCTCGACCGCGTCTTCGGCGACCGCCCCGGGCTGCCCCTGGCCCCCACCCTCACGGTGCTGCGCCCGGACGACCCCGCGCTCACACCGGACGCGGAGCACGAGGCGCTCACGCTGACGGTCACGGTGCCCGCCCACACGGAGGTCACCGACGCGGACGTGGAGCGGCTCCTGACGCGTGCCGAGTCCGTGGTGCCCGGCCTGCGGGACCGGCTGCTGTGGCACGAGGTCCGCACCCCCGCCGACATCGCGCGGGCCACCGGCGCCGACGGCGGCGCGGTCCCGCCCCCGTCTCTCGCGGCGGGCGAGGGTCTGCTGCTCCACCCGGCCAACAGCACGCGTCTGCCGGGTCTTTTCGCGGTGGGCGGCTGGGCGCACCCGGGCGGCGGGCTTCCGCACGCGGGCATGTCGGGCACGCTGGTCGCCGGTCTTATCGTGGAGGGACCGGACTTCCGGGGCTCGCAGTGAGCGGGCTCCCGGGCCCCCGCTCTCAGTAGCGGTACTGCTAGTACCGGTACTGCTCGTTGTACCCCGCGTCGTACCCGTTCCCCTGGGCCTGCTCGCCCTGGTACGGATACGGCTGCTCCGGCGGGAGTTCGCCGCCGTACTCGCTGTACTGGCCGTACTGCCCGTAGGGGTCCTCGACACTGCGCTGCTGGGGCACCCAGACCCCGCCGGGCGGCGTCTCCTGATAGGTCCCCGCCCCGTCGGCGTACGGATCGGCGGCGGGGTAGGGCGCGTACTGCTGCTGGTCGCCGTACGCGTCGTAGCCCTGCCCGCCGCCGTACGTCTGCGTCCCGATGTACGGGTCGGAGTACGCGGCGTACTGCTGCTGCCCCGTCTCGCCGTACGCGTACGGCTGCTGGGGGTCATAGCCCGCGGTGGCGTACGTGTCGTAGCCGTAGCCGCTGTCCGCCGGAGCGGACTGCTGCTGGTGCTGCTGCTGCTGCTGTGCGTACGCGTCGTCGCTGTAGACGCCGTACTGCCCGGTGTCGTCGGGCAGCGGCTCCGGGGCGTAGACCCCGGTGCCGGGAGCGGCCTCGGGCGGCGGTCCGGCCGGGCCCGACTCCTCGTACTCCAGGTCGGATACCTGAAGCGTCGGCTCCTGGGAAGCCTCGGCACCCGCACCCCGCTGCGTCGTCTTGCGGCGCTTGCTCAGGCCGGGCTGGCCGCCGAGCGCCCAGCCGGTCGAGAAGCCGCGGCGGAACGACAGCGTCACGTACGTCTGTCCCGTGGCGAAGGCGATCGCGCCGATCCCGATGACCACCACCGACGGAAGCAGCACGCCGATGACCACGCCGAGGAAACCGCCGAAGGCAAGCAGCCGCCAGCGCAGCCGCGCCTTGTACTGCAGCAGCACCTCGCCGAGCAGCCACAGCGCGACGCATCCGAACGCGATGTAGAGGACCGTCCAGCCCATGTACGCCCCTCTCCCCGCGGCCGCCGCCCCCAGGGGTACGGCCGGTCAGGCCTGCGGGTGATGCAGGCCCAGATTTTCGTAGATTTCCAGAGTCGCCGTGGAGTTGTTGAGCGTGATGAAGTGCAGTCCCGGGACACCCTCGGCCAGCAACCGCGCGCAGAACTCCGTCGCGAACTCGATGCCAATGGAGCGTACAGCCGCCGGATCATCTTTGGCTGTGAGGATGCGCTCTTTGAGCTCCGGCGGGAAGGAAGCGTTGCTGAGCTGGGGCAGCCGCTCCAGCATGCGCACGTTCGTCACCGGCATGATCTCCGGGATGATCGGCGTCGAGCAGCCGGCGGCCTCGACCCGGTCGCGCAGGCGCAGATACTCCTCCGGGTAGAAGAACATCTGTGTGATCGCGTAGTCGGCGCCCGCGCGGCACTTGTCGACGAAGTGCCGGACGTCGGTGTCCCAGTCGGCCGAGCGCGGATGCATCGCGGGGAAGGCCGCGACGCCCACGCAGAAGTCGCCCGACTCCTTGATAAGGCGCACGAGTTCGGCGGTGTACGTGAGGCCCTCGGGGTGCTTGATCCAGTCGGCGAGCGGGTCGCCGGGCGGGTCTCCGCGGACCGCGAGCATGTTCCTGATGCCGGCGTCCGCGTACTGCCCGATGATGTTGCGCAGTTCGGCCACGGAGTGGTCGACCGCGGTCAGGTGCGCGACCGGCGTGAGAGTCGAGTCGGCGACGATCTGCTGCGTCTCCTTGACCGTTCCCGCACGCGTCGAGCCGCCTGCCCCGTACGTCACGGAGACGAAGCTGGGAGCCACCGCCTCGACCCGGCGCAGGGCGTTCCACAGGTTCCGCTCGCCCTTCTCGGTCTTCGGCGCCGAGAACTCGAACGAATACGTCGTCTTGCCGGTCGCGAGCATGTCGCGCACGGTGCGTGCGCGATCAGATCTGGTGGAAGCAGTGCCTAGGGCCATACGGGCAGGTTAGCGACGGGGCACCGCTACCGGCCAATCTCCGTCCAACCTGCGGACAGCCGCCCCGAAGGATGGCTGAAGATCGCCGATCAGGCCGAACGCAGCCGCTTCGCGAAGTCGGCCGCGGCTGCCGCCGGATCGTCGGCCTCGGTGATGGCCCGCACGACGACGACGCGGCGGGCGCCCGCTTCGAGCACCTCGTCCAGGTTGCCCGCGTCGATGCCGCCGATGGCGAACCACGGGCGGTTGGTGCCGAGCGAGGCCGTGTACCGGACCAGGTCGAGGCCGGGGGCGTGCCGGCCCGGCTTGGTGGGGGTCGGCCAGCAGGGGCCCGTGCAGAAATAGTCCACGCCGTCCTGCGTCGCCGCCGCGGCGGCCTCGGCGTCGGCGTGCGTGGAACGGCCGATGAGAACGTCATCGCCCAGAATGCGGCGGGCCGCGGGCACCGGCAGGTCGCCCTGGCCGAGGTGCAGGACGTCGGCGCCGATGGCGTGCGCGACGTCCGCGCGGTCGTTCACCGCGAGGAGCTTGCCGTGCCTGCGGGCGGCGTCGGCGAAGACCTGGAGGTGTTCGAGCTCCTCGGCCGCCTCCATGCCCTTGTCCCGCAGCTGCACGATGTCGACGCCGCCGCCGAGGACGGCGTCGAGGAACTCCGGGAGGTCTCCCTGGCGCTTGCGGGCGTCCACACACAGGTAGAGGCGGGCGTCGGCGAGCTGCTCGCGGGCAGGCTTGGTGGCCATGAAGAGGTCCCCCCGGGGTGTCGGTGGCCTACGGGCCGCGTGTCCCCCGGGGGATCACGCGGCCCGCACGCAACGGTTTTCCGTGTCGATCGGTCAGACGGCGAGCGCCTGGGCGCGGCGCTTCACCTCCGTGCCGCGATTCTCGCTCAGAGCCTGCGCGGGGGTGCCGGGCAGGGTCTCGTCGGGAGTGAAGAGCCACTCCAGCATTTCTCGGTCGGAGAAGCCGTCGTCCCTCAGGAGCGTCAGGGTGCCTGTGAGGCCCTTGACGATCTTGTCGCCGTCGATGAAGGCGGCGGGCACCGCGAGCGCGCGGTTCTCACCACGGCGCACGGCGATCAGCTGGCCCTCCTTGACCAGCTGGCGCACACGCGTCACCTCGACGTCGAGCATTTCTGCGATGTCGGGGAGGTGGAGCCACTCGGGGACGAGAGCATCAGTCTTTGCGTCAATCTCGGTCACACGGACAAGCGTATCTCCGGGCACCGACAGCGGCCGGGCAGCGGTCCCCCTCCGGCTGTGGCAGCGCTTACGGCAGCACTGCCTTCTTCAGCGGCACCGCGGGATCCGACGCAAGATCAGGGGAGAGACGGGCGCCCGCCTCGATCAGTTTGCGGCCCTGCGCGAGGTCCCTCGGGCGGCCCACCGCGAGGACGGCCACCAGGGCGCCCCGCCGGAGCCAGCACACCGTCCAGGCCGCACTCGATGGATCGCCGCGCCACACCAGCTCGTCGGCCGAGGCGTGGTGCCCGGCGAACTGGACGAAGCGGCCGAACTGCTCGGACCAGAAGTACGGGACGGGGTCGTACGCCGAAGGGGTCTCGCCGATGATGTTCGCGGCCACCGTGCGCGGGCCCTGGAGGGCGTTGTCCCAGTGGTGGACGAGAAGGCGCTCGCCATACCTTCCCGAAGGGAAGGAGGAGCAGTCGCCGACCGCGTACACATCGGGTTCCGATGTCCGCAGGTGGTCGTCGGCGACGATCTCCCGGTGGGCGCCCAGGGTGATGCCCGAGTCCACGAGCCAGCCCGTGGCGGGGCGTGCGCCGATGCCGACGACGACCGTGTCCGCGGGCAGCCGGGTGCCGTCGGCCAGCAGGACGCTGCCGGGCTCGACGCGGTCCACGCGCGCGTGGGTGCGCAGTTCGGCCCCCGCGTCGGCGTACCAGGAGGTCATCGGCGCCGCGACCGCCGCGGGCAGGGCCCCCGCCAGCGGCCGTTCGGCGGCTTCGACGACGGTGACCGAGCAGCCCGCCTCGCGCGCCGCGGTCACGAACTCGGCGCCGATCCAGCCCGCGCCGACGACCACGACGCGGTGCTGCTCGGCGAGCACGGGCCGCAGCCGCTCGGCGTCGTCGAGGGTGCGCAGCAGGTGGACGCCGGGAACTCCGGAAGTGCCTGGCAGCAGGATCGGCTCGGCGCCGGTGGCGATGACCAGGGTGTCGTAGGGCACCGGACCCGACGAGGTGTCCAGTTCGTGGTCCGCCGGGCGCACGCCCGTGACCTCGTGGCCCAGACTCAGCTCGATGCCGAGCGCCTCGAAGTCGATGTCGAAGGCGGAGCCCTCCGCCTTGCCCAGCAGCACGGCCTTGGACAGCGGCGGCCTGTCGTACGGCTGGTGGGGTTCCGCGCCGATCAGGGTGACCGCACCGGCGAACCCCTGTTCGCGCAGGGCCACGGCGGTCTGCACCCCGGCCATCCCCGCGCCGACGATGACGACGCGCCGCTCTGCCTGCCTCCGCTGCTCGCTCACCCGATCACTGTAGGGCGGCGGGTGACGCGCCCCGCAGAGCGCTACGAGGAGATCTATGACACACCGTCACGGTGCATACCCGGACAGCTCCCCTACTGCCCTCGGACACCAGGGACTAGGGTGCAGGGCAGAACACTCGCGGGAGCCCGGACGTACCGGGCTGAGAGGGAGGCTGGGACGGCCTCCGACCGTACGAACCTGATCCGGGTCATGCCGGCGAAGGGAGGGGCTGGACACCCATGCATCCACGTACATCACCCCACGAGGCGACCGATGTCGCTGTCGTCGGGGGCGGCATCATCGGCCTGGTCACGGCCTGGCGGGCGGCGCAGCGCGGTCTGTCCACCGCGGTCGTGGACCCCGAGCCCGGCGGCGGCGCGGCGCAGGTCGCCGCGGGCATGCTGGCCGCCGTCACCGAGCTGCACTACGGCGAGCAGACGCTGCTCGGCCTGAATCTGGCCTCCGCGCAGCGCTACCCGGAGTTCGCGGCGGAGCTCGCCGAGGCGAGCGACCGCGATCTCGGCTACCGCGCGTGCGGCACGCTCGCCGTCGCCCTCGACTCCGACGACCGCGCCCACCTGCGTGAGCTGCACGCCCTCCAGGAGCGTTCCGGGCTCACGTCGGAGTGGCTGAGCGGGCGCGAGTGCCGCCGCCTCGAACCGATGCTCGCACCGGGGGTCCGCGGCGGCCTCCGCGTCGACGGCGACCACCAGATCGACCCGCGCAGGCTCGCAGCGGCGCTCCTCGTGGCCTGCGAACGGGCGGGCGTGATCTTCCACCGTGCGTGGGCGGAGCGCCTCACCGTCGAACGGGACCGGGCCACCGGAGTCGTCCTCGCCGACGGGACCGCCCTGGAGGCCGGACAGACCGTGCTCGCCGCCGGCAGCCTCAGCGGGCGCCTCGCCGGCGTCCCGGAGGGCGTGCTGCCGCCCGTGCGCCCCGTGAAGGGGCAGGTCCTCCGGCTCACGGTGCCTCAGCGGTACGCGCCGTTCCTGAGCCGCACCGTGCGCGCCGTCGTGCGCGGCAGCCATGTCTATCTGGTGCCGCGCGAGAACGGCGAGCTCGTCGTCGGCGCGACGAGCGAGGAGCTCGGCTGGGACACGACGGTCACCGCGGGCGGCGTGTACGAGCTGCTTCGGGACGCCCACGAGCTCGTACCGGGCATCACGGAACTACCGCTGACCGAGACGCGCGCAGGCCTGCGCCCCGGCTCCCCCGACAACGCGCCGCTGCTCGGCCCGACCGCTCTCCCCGGTCTCCAGCTGGCCACAGGCCACTACCGCAACGGCGTGCTTCTGACACCCGTCACCGGTGAGGTGATGGCGCACGCCCTGACCACCGGTGAACTGCCCGACGAGGCCCGGGGATTCACCCCTCTGCGCTTTGCCGGCGACCCCCTCACGCAGCGCTTCATGGAGCAGCCCGCATGACTCTCTCAGCCGTTACAGCCGTCTCCGTCAACGGAGAAGCACGCGATGTGGCCGCGGGCACCACGCTCGAAGCCCTCGTCGCCAAGCTCACCGCGGCCCCGTCCGGTATCGCCGCCGCGCTCAACGAAACCGTCGTCCCGCGCGCGCGGTGGTCCACCACCGAGCTCACCGACGGGGACCGCATAGAGGTCCTCACCGCCGTCCAAGGAGGCTGAACCGACATGGCAGACGACCCCTTCGTCATCGGCGGGCTCACCCTTTCCTCACGCCTGATCATGGGTACGGGCGGCGCGCCGAGCCTGGACATCCTCGAACGCTCCCTCTTCGCCTCCGGAACGGAGCTGACGACGGTCGCGATGCGCCGCCTCGATCCCGGTGTGCAGGGCTCGGTGCTCTCCGTGCTCGACCGGCTCGGCATCCGGGTCCTGCCGAACACGGCGGGCTGCTACACCGCGGGCGAGGCCGTCCTGACCGCCCGGCTTGCGCGGGAGGCGCTCGGCACCGATCTGGTCAAGCTGGAGGTCATCGCGGACGAGCGCACACTGCTCCCCGACCCGATCGAGCTCATCGACGCCGCCGAGACCCTGGTCGACGACGGCTTCACGGTCCTTCCATACACGAACGACGACCCGGTCCTCGCCCGGAAGCTGGAGGACGTGGGCTGCGCGGCGATCATGCCACTCGGCTCCCCCATCGGCTCCGGACTCGGCATCCGCAACCCGCACAACTTCCAGCTGATCGTCGAACGCGCGGGCGTGCCGGTGATTCTGGACGCGGGGGCGGGAACGGCGTCCGACGCGGCGCTCGCGATGGAGCTGGGGTGTGCGGGTGTGATGCTCGCCTCCGCCGTTACACGGGCTCAGGAGCCGGTCCTCATGGCCGAGGGCATGCGGCACGGGGTCGAGGCGGGGCGGCTCGCGTACCGGGCGGGGCGGATCCCACGTCGGCACTTCGCCGAGGCGTCGTCGCCCGCGCAGGGCATGGCCCGGCTCGATCCGGAGCGGCCCGCGTTCTGAGTGGCGCACGCGAGTGCCGCCCGCCTGTTACAGGTCGGCTGCAGTCGGGGCCCGAGCACGACCGGGCGGGCAACGGTGTCAGCGGTGGCTCGTAGACTCCCTTCGTGGACACGACCCTTCAGGACCCGCTCGTCGGGCAGGTGCTCGACGGCCGCTATCGCGTGGACGGGCGGATCGCGGTCGGCGGGATGGCCACGGTCTACCGGGCCGTGGACACCCGCCTCGACCGCGTGCTCGCGCTCAAGGTGATGCACCCGACGCTGGCCGCCGACGTCTCGTTCGTCGACCGCTTCATCCGCGAGGCCAAGTCGATCGCCCGGCTCTCCCACCCGAACGTGGTGGGGGTGTACGACCAGGGCGCCGACGGTGCGTACGTCTATCTGGCGATGGAGTACATCGCGGGCTGCACCCTGCGTGACGTGCTCCGCGAGCGGGGCGCCCTGCAGCCGCGCGCGGCCCTCGACATCCTGGAGCCGGTCCTCGCCGCGCTCGGCGCCGCGCACCGCGCGGGGTTCGTGCACCGCGACATGAAGCCGGAGAACGTCCTCATAGGGGATGACGGCCGGGTCAAGGTCGCCGACTTCGGGCTCGTGCGCGCGGTGGACACCGTCACGAACACGACCGGCACGATCCTGGGGACCGTCTCCTACCTCGCCCCTGAGCAGATAGAGCACGGCACGGCCGACACGCGCGTGGATGTGTACGCGTGCGGGGTCGTGCTCTACGAAATGCTGACCGGCGCCAAGCCGCACTCCGGTGAGTCGCCCGCCCAGGTGCTCTACCAACACCTCCACGAGGACGTGCCGCCCCCGTCGGCGGCCGTTCCGGGCCTGCCTGTCGAGCTCGATGAACTGGTGGCCTCCGCCACCGCCCGCAACCCCGAGGTCCGCCCGCACGACGCTGTGGCGCTCCTCGGGCAGGCCAGGGCGGCGCGGGCCGCGCTCTCCCTGGATCAGCTCGACGCGGTGCCGCCGCAGGCGCGCACGGCGGAGCACGCACCGCGCGACAACAGCGACGACCGTACGAACGTGATCCCTCGCTCGGTGCGGCCCGTGCAGCTTCCGCTGCCCACGGACGGCGTTCAGGACCAGCGGGACCCACAGGACCAGCTCAACCGCACGAGCATCCTGGCGACGCCGCCCCCCGCTCCACCGGCCGCCCCGGACCGCAGGCGGCGCGCCAACCCGCGCCGCGGGGTCCTCGCGATCGTCGCCGCCGTCCTCCTCGCCCTGGGTCTCGGCGCGGGCGTCTGGTACATCAATTCCGGCCAGTTCACGAAGGTCCCGCCCCTCCTGGCGAAGACCGAGCCGGCGGCCAAGAAGCGCCTCGACGAGGCCGGTCTCGACGTGAAGGACATCAAGCGCGCGTACAGCGACACCGACAAGCGCGGCACGGTCATGGCCACCGACCCCAAGGCGGGCGAGCGCATCCGTGACAACGGCCGGGTGACGCTGACCGTCTCGATGGGTCCCGAGATCGTGAAGGTCCCGAGCCTCGGTGGCACTCCCCTTGCCGAGGCGAAGAGCAAGCTCAAGGACGCCGGGCTGGCTCCCGGGATGACGACCAAGGCCTTCAGCGACGACGTCCGCAAGGGCTCCGTGGTCAGCACGGACCCGAAGTCGGGCAGCAAGCGCAAGGCGGGCTCCGCCATCGCGATGGTCGTCAGCAAGGGCGAGGCAATCGACGTTCCCGACGTGACGGGCGACTCCCAGTCGGACGCGACCCTCGATCTCGAGGACGCGGGCCTCAAGGTCAGGATCGCGACGAAGCGGGTCCACTCCGAGGAGGACAAGGGCACTGTCGTCGATCAGTCCCCCAGGGAGGGCGAGAAGCAGCTCGCCGAGGGTGACACGGTCACGCTGACGCTCTCCAAGGGTCCCGAGATGATCGAGGTGCCGGACGTCGAGGGCATGAGCGTCGACGACGCCACGCAGAAGCTCGAGGACGCGGGCTTCGACGTCGACGAGGACCGGGGGCTGCTCGGCATCTTCGGAGACAAGGTGGAGAGCCAGTCCGTGGAGGGCGGCGACAACGCCCCCAAGGGTTCGACGATCACCATCAAGATCCGCTAGCCCTGGCCGGGTCCGCCGACAGGTTCCGCGCGGGCCCGTGCCACCCTGGAGCGGGTGAGCAGCAAGAACTCCCCCAGCATCCCGTCCCGCAATCCCGTCGGCGGCCACGTCCCGGTGGCCGGCGGCCTCGCCTCCGCAGGGCTTTCGTACGCCCGTGAGCTCGGTGCCGAGGCCGTCCAGGTCTTCGTGGCCAACCCGCGCGGCTGGGCCACCGGGCCCGGCAATCCGCAGCAGGACGAGGAGTTCCGCGCGGCCTGCGCCGCCGAGCGGATTCCCGCGTACGTCCACGCGCCCTACCTCATCAACTTCGGCTCGCACACCGAGGCGACCGTCGACAAGTCCGTGGAGTCCCTGCGCCACTCGCTGCGCCGGGGCCGCGAGATCGGTGCGCTCGGCGTCGTCGTGCACACCGGCTCCGCGACCGGCGGCCGGGACCGCGCCGTCGCCCTCGCGCAGGTGCGCGACCGGATGCTGCCGCTCCTGGACGAGCTGACGCACGACGACGACCCCTTCCTCCTCCTGGAGTCGACCGCGGGCCAGGGTTTCTCGCTCTGCTCACGCACCTGGGACTTCGGCCCGTACTTCGACGCGCTGGACGCCCATCCGAAGCTGGGCATCTGCCTGGACACCTGCCACATCTTCGCGGCGGGCCATGATCTGACCGGGCCGAGCGGCATGAAGCAGACCCTCGACCTGCTGGTCGACACCGTCGGCGAAGGCCGTCTGAAGCTGGTGCACGCCAACGACTCCAAGGACGTGGTCGGCGCCCACAAGGACCGTCACGAGAACATCGGCACCGGCCACATCGGCGAGGAACCCTTCCGCGAGCTGATGGCCCACCCCGCGACCGAGAACGTACCGCTGATCATCGAGACACCCGGCGGCAAGGAGGGGCACGCGGCGGACGTGGCGCGTCTGAAGGAGCTCAGGGGCAACTAAAGCCCCCTGGAGACTCCGGAGGCTCCGGAGACTCATTGAGGAATACCCCCTAGGGGTATACGGTTCTTGCCAGAGGGCAGGAACCGTCGTCCGACATTGGGGGCTTCTCATGCAGCACGGTCACGACACTCACGCCGAGCACGAGCACGAGCACCACGCTCACGAGGCGCACCACGGCATGGGCAAGGTCAGCTGGCGAATGGCCGCCCAGGCGACCCTGCACTGCCTCACCGGGTGCGCCATCGGCGAGATCCTCGGCATGGTGATCGGGACCGCCCTCGGCTGGGGCAACATGCGGACGATGATCCTCGCGATCATCCTGGCCTTCTTCTTCGGATACGCCCTGACCCTGCGCGGCATCCTCGCGGCGGGCGTCGATTTCAGGACAGCGTTCCGGGTCGCGCTCGCCGCGGACACCCTGTCCATCGCGGTGATGGAACTCATCGACAACGGCGTGATCGCGCTCTGGCCGGGAGCGATGGACGCCCACCTCTCGGACCCCATGTTCTGGTGGATCCTCGCCATCGCCCTGGCCGTGGCGTTCGTGGTCACCACCCCGGTCAACAAGTGGATGATCGGCCGCGGAAAGGGCCACGCCGTGGTGCACCAGTACCACCACTGACGGGAGCCAGGACCAGGGATCTAGAGCTCGGGGCCGTCCCCGGGCTCTTCCTGGTAGGAGTAGCGCTGCTCGGACCAGGGGTCGCCGACGTTGTGATAGCCGCGCTCCTCCCAGAAACCACGGCGGTCAGCCGTCATGTACTCGACACCTCGGACCCACTTGGGGCCCTTCCAGGCGTAGAGGTGCGGCACCACGAGGCGCAGCGGGAACCCATGCTCCGCGGTCAGCAGTTCTCCGCCTTTGTGGGTGGCGAAAATCGTGCGCTCGTCCATGAAGTCGGCCATCCGCAGATTCGAGCTGAAGCCGTACTCGGCCCAGACCATCACATGCGTGGCGTCGGGCGCGGGCGGCGCGATCTCGAGCAGCGCCCGCGCGGAAACACCGCCCCACTCGGCGCGGAGCATGCTGAACTTCGTGACGCAGTGCAGATCGCCGATCACGCTGGCGTACGGAAGGGCGGAGAACTCCTCGTGCGTCCAGCAGTGCTTGTCCCCGTCGGCGGTGGCCCCGAAGACCCTGAACTCCCAGCGCTCCGGGCGGAACTTAGGCACCGGGCCGTAGTGCGTGACCGGCCAGCCCCGCTGCAGTCGCTGCCCCGGCGGGAGCTCCGGCTCCACTGCTTCCCGAGATGCGCGATCCGCCGGCTGACCCATGTCTCCATCCTGACAGACCGGGGGCGGTGGGCATGACCATGAGGCTCTCGGCGGACGCCTGTCGGACGTTGATTGGGGCAACTCCTACTAAGCGTGCACTTACTGGACGGTCTCTCGCGCCGGTGCAAGGATGCGCGGAACCTGCCCAGTTACCACGTGGAAGGAGCCTCTGCGATGCAGGGCGACCCCGAGGTCATCGAATTTCTCAACGAGCAGCTGACCGCCGAGCTCACGGCGATCAACCAGTACTTTCTCCACGCCAAGATGCAGGAGAACTTCGGCTGGCCGAAGCTCGCGAAGTACACCCGGTCCGAGTCGATCGACGAGATGAAGCACGCGGAGATCCTGACCGACCGGATTCTCTTCCTCGACGGCCTGCCCAATTACCAGCGGCTCTTCCACGTACGCGTGGGTCAGACCGTGACGGAGATGTTCCAGGCGGACCGGCAGATCGAGGCGGAGGCGATCGACCGCCTCAGGCGCGGCATCGAGGTGATGCGCGGCAAGGGAGACATCACTTCCGCGAACATCTTCGAGTCGATCCTCGAGGACGAGGAGCATCACATCGACTATCTCGACACTCAGCTCGAACTGGTCGAGAAGCTGGGCGAGCCGCTCTACATCTCGCAGCTCATCGAGCAGCCGGAGAGCTGACAGCGGACTAGGCGGCCTCGTTCAAGCCGGTGTCCATGCTGGTCTCCATGCCGGTGTCCATGCTGGTGAGTACGGGCTCACCCTGGTTGGCCAGCTCCCTGCGGGGGCACGTACCCCGACCCAGGAGCGCCTGAATACTCCGTACACACGAACCGCAGTCGGTGCCCGCCTTGCTGGCGGACGCTATCTGGCGGGGCGTGCAGGCACCGTCGGCCGCGTGCTGCTTCACCTGCGCCTCGGTGACCCCGAAACAGTTGCAGACGTACACGCGGTTCACCTCCCGGGCAGGATTTATCGGCGGCGCCGTCCCGATTAATCGGTGAGGCTAACCTAACCTTACCCACGACCCCGGGTCCACAAAAGCCCCGGATACGCCGGTGGGGCACGGATCACATGGATCCGTGCCCCACCGCCGCGTCTCGCGGCAATATCTACTGGTCGCGGTACATCTCCGCCACCAGGAACGCCAGGTCCAGGGACTGGCTGCGGTTCAGGCGCGGGTCGCAGGCCGTCTCGTAGCGCTGGTGCAGGTCGTCGACGAAGATCTCGTCGCCGCCGCCCACGCACTCGGTGACGTCGTCACCGGTGAGCTCGACGTGGATGCCGCCCGGGTGCGTGCCCAGGCCCTTGTGGACCTCGAAGAAGCCCTTGACCTCGTCGAGCACGTCGTCGAAGCGGCGGGTCTTGTGGCCCGATGCCGCCTCGAAGGTGTTGCCGTGCATCGGGTCGGTGACCCAGGCGACGGTCGCGCCGGACGCGGTGACCTTCTCGACCAGCTCGGGGAGCTTGTCCCTGACCTTGTCGGCGCCCATGCGGACGATGAAGGTGAGGCGGCCGGGCTCGCGGTCCGGGTCGAGGCGCTCGATGTACTGCAGCGCCTCCTCCGAGGTCGTCGTCGGGCCGAGCTTGATGCCGATCGGGTTACGCACCTTGGAGGCGAACTCGATGTGCGCGCCGTCCAGTTGACGGGTGCGCTCACCGATCCAGACCATGTGACCCGAGGTGTCGTAGAGCCGGCCTGTGCGCGAGTCCACGCGCGTGAGGGCCGACTCGTAGTCGAGGAGCAGCGCCTCGTGCGAGGCGAAGAACTCGACGGTCTTGAACTCCTCCGGGTCCGTCCCGCAGGCACGCATGAAGTTGAGCGCGTTGTCGATCTCGCGCGCCAGCTGTTCGTAGCGCTGGCCCGAGGGGGACGACTTCACGAAGTCCTGGTTCCAGGCATGCACCTGGCGCAGGTCGGCGTAACCGCCGGTCGTGAAGGCGCGCACCAGGTTGAGCGTCGACGCGGAGGCGTTGTACATCCGCTTCAGGCGCTCGGGGTCCGGGATGCGGGACTTCTCGTCGAAGTCGAAGCCGTTGACCGAGTCGCCGCGGTACGTCGGCAGGGTGACGCCGTCGCGGGTCTCGGTGCCCTTGGAGCGCGGCTTCGAGTACTGCCCGGCGATGCGCCCGACCTTCACGACGGGCACGGAGGCCGCGTACGTGAGGACGGCGCCCATCTGGAGCAGCGTCTTCAGTTTGTTTCGGATGTGGTCGGCCGACACGGCGTCGAAAGCCTCGGCGCAGTCGCCGCCCTGAAGCAGGAACGCCTCTCCCTTGGCGACGGAGGCCAGTCGGGCGCGCAGCTGGTCGCACTCGCCCGCGAAGACGAGCGGCGGATACGACTCGAGCTCCGCGATCACATCGCGCAGAGCCTCGGCATCGGGGTACTCAGGCTGCTGCGCCGCGGGAAGGTCTCGCCAGGTGTTGCCACCGGTTGGGGTGCTCTTAGCGTTCACGGTCACCTCCACAACATTACGGGGTGATGTCCGCTGTCCAGTCACCCGCTCACCAAGTGAGACGGACCCGACACAGCCGGGCATGGGCCCGGCGATGCGCTAGGGTGCCGGACATGCACACGCAGACGAACCGAAACTGGTGGTGGCCCGCTCATCCGGCGGCCCACTGACTCTGCGCGTACCCACAGACTCGCGAAGGCCGCCCGAGGGGCGGCCTTCAGTGTTTTGCGGACCTGTGCGGGTCCGGGGCCGTTCCTCTCCGAGTGAGAAGGAACCCCACCGATGCATTCCCAGCCGCACCTGCTCGACCTCGTCGACGACGACCGCCCCTTCGCCGTGCTCCGCCGCCGCACGCCCGGCCACGACCACGACACGGTCGAGGTCATGGTCGGCGCCGTCGGCACGTACGACCGGCTCGCCGACATTCCCGACGACGGCCTCGCCCTGATCCCCTTCCGGCAGATCAGGGAGCGCGGATTCGACGTACGCGACGACGGCACGCCGCTCGCGGTCCTGACGCCCGAGGAGACGTACGAACTCCCGCTCTCCGAGGCCCTGGCGACGCTGCCCACGCATGACGTGCGCGTCGAGGGCGGGGCCTTCGACGTCGACGACGCCGCGTACGGGGAGATCGTCGGGCGGGTCCTGCGCGAGGAGATCGGGCGGGGCGAGGGCGCGAACTTCGTCATCCGGCGTACGTACGAGGGTGAGATCCCCGGCTTCGGCAGGGCGGACGCCCTCGCGCTCTTCCGCAGGCTGCTCGTGGGCGAGCGGGGTGCCTACTGGACGTACGTCGTGCACACCGGGGACCGGACCCTGGTCGGGGCGAGCCCCGAGGTGCATGTGCGGATGTCCGGCGGGACGGTCGTCATGAACCCGATCAGCGGGACGTACCGCTACCCGGCCGAGGGCCCCACGGCGGACGATCTGCTCGGTTTCCTCGCCGACGGCAAGGAGACCGAGGAGCTGTCGATGGTCGTCGACGAGGAGCTCAAGATGATGTGCACCGTCGGCGACATGGGCGGTGTCGTCGTCGGTCCTCGGCTGAAGGAGATGGCCCACCTCGCGCACACCGAGTACGAGTTGCGGGGCAAGTCGTCGCTCGACGTGCGCGAGGTCCTCAAGGAGACGATGTTCGCGGCGACCGTCACCGGCTCGCCCGTGCAGAACGCCTGCCGCGTCATCGAGCGGCACGAAGCGGGCGGGCGCGGCTACTACGCGGGCGCCCTCGCCCTCATCGGCCGCGACGCGGGCGGCGCGCAGACCCTCGACTCCCCCATCCTGATCCGCACCGCCGACATCTCCGCGGACGGAAAGCTGCGGGTCCCGGTCGGCGCGACGCTGGTGCGCGGCTCCGACCCGGCGGGCGAGGTGGCCGAGACGCACGCGAAGGCGGCGGGCGTGCTTGCCGCGTTGGGCGTGCGCCCCGGGCGGCCCCGCGACGAGCGCGTACGCCCCGCGCTTACCGACGACCCGCGCGTGCGGGCCGCGCTCGACGGGCGGCGGGCGGGGCTCGCGCCGTTCTGGCTGCGCATGCAGGAACTGACGGCGGAGCTGTCCGGGCACGCCCTGGTGATCGACGGCGAGGACACGTTCACGGCGATGCTGGCGCATCTCCTTCGCTCATCGGGCCTCACGGTCTCCGTACGCCGCTACGACGAGCCGGGGCTCCGGGAGGCGGCGCTCGCCCACGAGGGCCCGCTGATCCTCGGCCCCGGGCCCGGCAATCCATCGGACCCCACCGACCCGAAGATGACCTTCCTGCGCTCCCTGGCCGCCGAGGCCGTCCGCGATCACCGCCACGGCGTCCTCGGTGTCTGCCTCGGCCATGAGCTCCTGGCCGCCGAGCTCGGCCTGGAGATCGTCCGCAAGGAGGTCCCCTACCAGGGTGCCCAGACACGGATCGACCTGTTCGGACGGCCGGAGACGGTCGGCTTCTACAACAGCTTCGTGGCGCACTGCGACGAGGAGACGTCTCAGGAGCTGGCGGCGCACGGCATCGAGGTCAGCAGGGAGCCGGCCACGGGAGAGGTGCACGCGCTGCGGGGCCCCGGGTTCGCGGGGGTCCAGTTCCACCCGGAGTCGGTGCTCTCACTGCGCGGGACGGCGATCGTGCGGGAGCTGCTCTCGGGGGTGCTTGTCCACTAGCGCCGGTCTAAGCCGTGAGGGGCGCCGGGACCAGGACGTTCTCGCTGCGGCGGCCCTCCCGGTAGTCCAGGACGTTCTGCACCGTGGTGTCGATGATCTGCCCGACGGCGTCCGCGGTGTAGTACGCCTGGTGCGAGGTGACCACGACGTTCGGGAACGTCACCAGGCGGGCCAGAGTGTCGTCCTCGACGACCTCAAGGGACTTGTCGAGGAAGAAGAGCCCCGCCTCCGCCTCGTACACGTCGAGCCCGACGCCCGCGAAACGTCCCGCCCGCAGCTCGGAGACCAGGGCGTCGGTGTCGATCAGGCCGCCGCGGCTCGAGTTCACCAGGATCGCGTCGTCCTTCATCATCCGCAGCGCGTCGGCGCCGAGGATGTGCTGCGTGGAGGGGAGCAGCGGGACGTGCAGGCTGATCAGGTCGGCGTCGGCGAAGAGCTGCTCCTTCGCTACGTACTCCATGCCGAGCTCGACGCACGCCGGGTTCTGGGCGACGTCCCAGCCGAGCAGCCGCATGCCGAAGCCGTGGGCGATCCGCGTGAACGCCTCGCCGATCTTCCCGGTGCCGAGCACGCCGACCGTGCGTCCCCGCAGGTCCCTGCCCATCAGGCCGTCGAGCCTGAAGTCGAAGTCGCGGGTGCGGTTGCTCGCACGGACGATGCGGCGGTTGACGGCCATCGCCAGGGTCCAGGCGAACTCGGCGACGGAGTACGGCGAGTAGTACGAGACGCGGGCGATGGTGAAGCCGAGGCGTTCGGCGACCTGGAGATCGATGTTGTTGAACCCGGTCGAACGCTGGGCGATCATCTGCGTCCCGCCCGCCGCGAGGGTCTGCAGGACGCGGCTGCCCAGGTCGGCGTTGACGCTGGTGGAGACGATCTCGTGGCCTGCGGCGATGGGGGCGGTGTCCTCGGTGAGGAAGACGTCCAGGCAGCGGATGTCGTGGTGCGCGGCGAAGGCCTTCTCGATCAGCGGCCGCTCGTCGGCTTGCACGCCGAAGGCGAGAATCTCCATGCGGGGAGTCTATGTAACGCCTGGTGGGACGGCACCCGGAGACCGAAGCCTCCGGGCGCCGTCCCCCTCAGCGGAAGACCAGCCGAAGATCAGCCGAAGAAGACCCCCACCTCGGAGTACAGCGCCGGGTCCACAGTCTTCAGCTTCGACGTGGCGTCAGCGATCGGCACCCGCACGATGTCCGTGCCCTGCAGCGCGACCATCTTCCCGAAGTCGCCGTCCCGCACGGCCTCGATCGCGTGCAGGCCGAAGCGCGTGGCGAGCCACCGGTCGAAGGCGCTGGGCGTCCCGCCGCGCTGGACGTGCCCAAGGACGGTCGTCCGGGCTTCCTTCCCCGTCCGCCCCTCGATCTCCTTGGCCAGCCACTCCCCCACGCCCGAGAGCCGCACATGCCCGAAGGAGTCCTGCGTCCCGTCCTTGAGGACCATCTCGCCGTCCTTGGGCATGGCCCCTTCCGCGACGACCACGATCGGCGCGTACGACGCCTTGAACCGCGAGGTCACCCAGGCACACACCTGGTCGACGTCGAAGCGCTGCTCGGGGATGAGGATGACGTTGGCGCCCCCGGCGAGCCCGGAGTGCAGCGCGATCCACCCGGCGTGCCGCCCCATGACCTCGACCACGAGGACCCGCATGTGCGACTCGGCGGTCGTGTGCAGCCGGTCGATCGCCTCGGTGGCGATCCCCACCGCGGTGTCGAAGCCGAAGGTGTAGTCCGTGGCGGACAGGTCGTTGTCGATGGTCTTCGGTACGCCGACGACATTGATGCCGTACTCGTCGGTGAGCCGCGCGGCGACGCCGAGGGTGTCCTCACCGCCGATCGCGATGAGGGACTCGACCTCCTCCTTGGCGAGGTTCTCCTTGATCCGGCGGACGCCGTTCTCCACCTTGAGCGGATTGGTGCGCGAGGAGCCGAGGATGGTGCCGCCGCGGGGCAGGATGCCCCGCACGGCCGGAATGTCGAGCTGGACGGTGTCGCCCTCCAGTGGACCGCGCCAGCCGTCCCGGAAGCCGACGAAGTCATAGCCGTACTCCTGCACGCCCTTGCGGACGACGCCCCGGATGACGGCGTTGAGCCCGGGGCAGTCGCCGCCTCCGGTCAGTACTCCGACCCGCATGGAAAAGTCCCTTCCCTCGGTGACCTGTATGCGGGTCACGCTAATGGTGATCCAGGTCACTCAGGGACGGTGCGGATGGTCAATTCCTGGCCGGAACAAGGGAGTTGATCACCCGAGTTCACTCATATGAGGGTCACGCGTCGTCGAGGCCTCGCTCTATCGCGTACCGCACGAGCTCCACGCGGTTGTGCAACTGGAGCTTGCCCAGGGTGTTCTGCACGTGGTTCTGCACGGTGCGGTGCGAGATGACCAGGCGCTCGGCGATCTGCTTGTAGCTCAGTCCCTTGGCGACGAGCCTGAGCACCTCGGTCTCGCGGTCGGTCAGCTGCGGGGCCTTCGGCTCGTCCGGCGTTCCGGGCGTCGGATCGGACGCGAGGCGGCGGTACTCGCCGAGGACCAGGCCCGCGAGGCCCGGGGTGAAGACCGTGTCGCCGACGGCGGTGCGGCGCACCGCGTCGGTCAGCTCGGCGGTGGAGGCCGACTTCAGGAGGTAGCCGGTGGCGCCGGACTTGACGGCCTCCAGGACGTCGGCGTGCTCGCCGCTCGCCGAGAGGACGAGTACGCGCAGGGCGGGGTTGGCGCCGACGAGTTCCTTGCAGACCTGGACGCCCGGCTTCAGGGGCAGGTTCAGATCGAGTACGAGGACGTCGGGCGCGACGGCCTGTGCGCGGCGCACGGCCTGCTCGCCGTCGCCCGCCGTGGCGACCACGTCGAAGCCGGCCTCCGCGAGGTCGCGGGCGACGGCGTCCCGCCACATGGGGTGGTCGTCGACGACCATGACCCTGACGGTGCCCTCCTGCTGTTGCTGTGCGCTCATCGTTCCTTTCCTGCCTTCCCCCGTGTGCTTGCTGTGTTCGGCGAGTCCCGCGGGACCCTCAGTTCCACTTCCGTGCCCTGGCCCGGCACCGAGATCAGCTCGGCCGTGCCGCCGATGTCCCGCAGGCGCCCCCGGATCGACAGGGCGACACCGAGCCGCCCCTCCCCCTCGGCCTCGGCGAGACGGCCGTCGGGGATGCCGGGGCCGTCGTCCCGCACCGTCACGATCACGCAGTCCGGCTCGTCCTCGACGAGGATCCAGGCACCGGCGTCCGGGCCCGCGTGCCGGTGCACGTTGTCCAGGGCGGCGCCCACCGCGGCGGCCAGCTCCCGCGCGGCCTGCGGCGCCAGGCCGACCGGAGCGCCCGGCTCCGAGACGGTCACCTTCGCGCCCGCGTACGGGAAGAGGAGCGAGCGCAGATCGCAGGGCTCGCCGTCATCGGCGGCCGCGTGGTCGTCGGGCTCCTCCACCGCACGGACGACGGCTCCGAGCGAGGCGTCCTCCGACTCGTGCGAGGTCCGCACCAGGCCGCCCGCCACCAGCGTGCGCAGCGCGACCTCCTGTTCCCCCGCCATCCTGCCGAGCTCCGCCGCCTCGCCGCCGAGCGCGCTGCCGCGCCGCTGCACCATCGCGAGGACCTGGAGCACGCTGTCGTGGATGTCGCGGGCGAGGCGCTCGCGCTCGCGGGTCGCGGCCTCGATCTCCAGGGCGCGGGCGAGGGTGCGCTCGGAGGCGCGGGCCACCTCGACGACGTATCCGATGGCGATGGACGCGATGCAGACGAGCAGGACGTTGTGGAGCGTGTCCTGGGTGGGCCTGCCGCGCTGCGCGATGTTGGCGACGCCGACGAGTGCCGATGCCAGGGCCGCCCACCGCCAGCCGCCCTTGATCGCGAACGCGAGCACCGCGCCCGCCGTCCAGATCGAGGGCAGCGTCGGGCCGTCGTGGACGATCCGCTGGTGCGAGTCGGCGACCGGCGTGAGCAGGATGCCGACAAGGGCGATGGTCAGGTCGGTGATCAGGAACCGCTTGGTGCAGCTCGCCGCGTTCGCGACCTTCGGCAGGGTGCCGATGGTCCACCCGGCCAGCACCGCGTAGAACGCGATGGCCACCCAGGGCCGGTCGAACTTCTCGTACGCGGCGACGAACAGGCCGATCGCGTACAGCATCGTCAGTACGCGGTAGCCGGTCAGCGCACGCCACAGCGGCTGTTCGACCGACATCCTCATGACGCGGACGCGCTTGGTCATGTCCCCCACCCCTTGGGGTCGCCCTGCGGCTCCCCCTGGCACTCGACTCCCCCTTGCAGCGACGCGCTTACGCGCCGGACCGTTCCTTCTCGGCCGCCGCCGCTGCCTTCTCCGCCTTCTTCTCCGCTTCCTTCTCGGCCTTCGCCGCGTCCGAGGCGCGGCGCTTGGCCGCCGTCGCGTACTCGTCGACGTACTCCTGGCCGGACAGCTTCATGATCTCGTACATGACCTCGTCGGTCACCGCCCGCAGGATGAACCGGTCGTGATCCATGCCGTGGTAGCGGCTGAAGTCGAGCGGCTTGCCGATCTTGATGCCGGGCCGCATCAGCTTCGGCATCACCTTGCCCGGCGGCTGGATCTTCTCGGTGTCGATCATCGCCACGGGGAGCACGGGCGCCCCGGTGGAGAGGGCCACACGCGCGAGGCCTCCGGGCTTGCCACGGTAGAGCCTCCCGTCGGGCGAACGCGTGCCTTCCGGGTAGATGCCGAAGAGCTCACCGCGCTCCAGGACCTCGATGCCGCTCTTGATGGCCGCCTCGCCCGCGCCGCGGCCGCCCGAGCGGTCCACGGGCAGCTGGCCCACGCCCTTGAAGAAGGCCGCCGTGAGCTTGCCCTTCACGCCCGGAGACGTGAAGTACTCCGCCTTCGCGATGAAGGTGACCTTGCGGTCCAGGACCGCGGGCAGGAAGAAGGAGTCCGAGAAGGAGAGATGGTTGCTCGCCAGGATGGCCGGTCCCTCGGCGGGTACGTTCTCAAGGCCCTCCACCCAGGGCCTGAAGCCGAGCTTCAGTGGCCCTCCGATGGCGACCTTCATTGCGCCGTAGATCAAACCGAGTGCCTCCTGTTATGTGTGGATCAGACCTTAACCCGCGGTAAGCCCAAAGGGCCCGACGGCCCTGGTCGGTGTCAGTCCGGTCGCGTACGGTGAAGTACTCCTCGAATCCACGCAGTACATCTCACGAAGGAGACCGAAGTGCCGGTCCTCCCCGGAGCCGAGCCGTACCGCCACGAGGGCGGCGAGGTCGGCGTCCTCCTCTGTCACGGCTTCACCGGATCCCCGCAGTCCCTGCGCCCCTGGGCCGAGTACCTCGCGGACCGTGGCCTGACCGTCTCGCTCCCGCTCCTTCCCGGGCACGGCACGCGCTGGGAGGACATGCAGATCACCGGCTGGCAGGACTGGTACGCCGAGGTGGAGCGCGAGCTGCGTGGGCTCCTGGAGCGGTGCACCGACGTCTTCGTCTTCGGCCTCTCCATGGGCGGCGCGCTCACGCTGCGGCTCGCGGCCAAGCACGGCGACGAGGTGCGGGGCATCGTCCTGGTGAACCCGGCGAACAAGGTGCACGGCCTGGCCGCGCACGCGCTGCCGCTCGCCCGGCATCTGGTGCCCTCGACGAAGGGCATCGCGAGCGATATCGCCCTGGAGGGCTCGGTGGAGATCGGCTACGACCGGGTTCCGCTGCACGCGGCGCACTCGATGCGCCGGTTCTTCCAACGCCTGGACCGTGAACTGCCGCAGGTGACACAGCCGTTGCTCCTGCTGCACAGCCCGCAGGACCATGTGGTGCCGCCGGTCGACTCGGCCAGGATCCTCAGCCGGGTGTCGTCCACGGACGTCACCGAGACCCTCCTGGAACAGAGCTACCACGTCGCGACGTTGGACCATGATGCGGACCGGATCTTCGAGGAGAGCTACGCGTTCATCGGCCGGCTCGCCCCCAGTGTCGGTAAGGAAGGGACGGCCACCGGTGGCTGAGCAGGACCGAATCGAACCCGACGGCGACGAGAGCCGCGAGCCCGAGAAGCGGGATGAGCCCTCCCAGGGGCTGCCGCTCGACGAGGACGCGGCCTGGCAGGCGATCGTCGCGGGGTACGGCCAGGAGCCGGCGGACCCGCCCGGCGCCAAACCGTTCAAGTCCGTCGAGGACCTGGCACTGCTCGAACCGGAGACGAACGAGACTCCGGGGTCGGGCTCCGAGAAGACCAAGAACCCCACTGCCCCCGACGACCCCGACGACTCCGGGTCCAAGAAGACGCTGGGCGGCTCCGTCTCCTTCGCCCCCGGCGTGGGCGGCGGCCCGCGTGACCACACGGCGCCCGAGCCGTCCGACGACGACCTGGGCGCGGACGACGAGGGTCACTTCGTCCCGCCGGAGCCTCCGCCGCTGCCCGCCGCGGACGTCACCGCCAAGTTCGCCTGGCTCGCCGTGCTGGGCGGCCCGCTGCTGCTTCTGCTCGCGGTGCTGCTCGGCTGGCAGATGACGTGGTGGCTGACGACGCTCAGCATCGGCGGCTTCCTCGGCGGCTTCGGCACGCTGGTGGCGCGGATGAAGGGCGACGACGAAGAGGACGAGGATCCAGGCCGCGGCGCGGTGGTCTGAGGGACCTACAGGCTCTTGGCCGCGGGAATCCTGAGGGCGGCGAGCACCGGCAGGTGGTCGGTGGCCGCCCGCAGATCCGCCTCGCTCACCCCGTCGAGCTCCAACGGGACGCCACAGCCGAGGACTTCGACCCCCGAGGTGGCGAAGATCGCGTCGATGCGCTGATGCGGGTCGCACGGCGTCGAGGTGTTCTCGCCGCCCCAGGGCGCGGTGGCCCAGCAGTCCCGAAGCTCCGATGCGAGCCTGCGGAACGTACGGCCCTTGGGCCGGTCGTTGAGGTCACCGCCCGCGACGGCGTGCTCCACGCCCATCCCGGCGACCCGGTCGAGCAGCATCCCGCCCTGTGCGTACCGCTCGTCGCTCTGCAGGCTCAGATGGCAGCTCAGGACGCCGAGCCGCGCGCCGCCGAACCGCACGACGGCGGTCGCGAAGCCGCGCCGGTGCAGTCCTGGCGTCAGCGGGAGCAGCACGTCCTCGGTCCGCTCGACGGTGGCCCGCAGCGAGCAGAGCAGCGCGGGCCCGGACGCGGTGGCCCCGCCCGAGAGCAGCACCAGATCGGCGGCGCGGGCGAGGCGCGCCAGCTTCTTGCGCCACCGGAAGAAGCGAGGCGCTTCCTGGAGGAGTACGAGGTCGGGCTCGCAGGCGGCGACGACCCGGGCGAGCGCGTCGGTGTCGTCCCGCATGGACCGGATGTTGTAGCTGAGTACCCGGACCACGGCTGAACCGTCGTCCTCGGTCCTGGAGTTGGGAAGCGTCACCATGGAGATCAAGATACGCGGTGCGAGGGTGCCGCCACGACGAGGCCCGCCGCCCCCGGAGGGGACAGCGGGCCTCGGTCGGAATCAGCGAAAGAACAGCGAGAAAACAGCGGGAAGTCAGCGGCGACTAACCCTGGCGTGCCAGGTCGGCGGCGCCCACCATCCCCGCCTTGTTGCCGAGCTGCGCCGCGAGCACCTGCGCGTGCGGACGCCACTGTCCGCCGATGAGCCAGCGCCTGAACGACTTGCGGATCGGGTCGAGCACCAGCTCGCCCTCGTCGGAGAGGCCGCCGCCCACGATGAACGCGGAGGGGTCGAAGAGCGAGGCCAGGTCGGCCAGGCCAGCGCCGACCCAGCGGGCCAGCTCGCGGTACGAGTCGACGGCGACGGGGTCGCCCTGCCGGGCCGCCTCGCTGATGTGCTTGCCCTCAATGCCTTCGACCGTGCCGTCGCCCAGACCGAGCAGGATCTCGGCTGACTCCGGCGTCGCGTTGGCGCGCTGCTGTCCGTACCTCAGAAGGGCACGGCCGGATGCGTACTGCTCCCAGCAGCCCTGGCTGCCGCAGCCGCACAGCAGCCCGTCGGGCACCACACGGATGTGCCCGAACTCGGCGGCCACGCCGAAGCGCCCGCGCCGCAGCTTGTTGCCGATGATGATGCCGCCGCCGAGACCCGTGCCGAGGGTGATGACGATGACGTCCTCGTGGCCCTGGCCCGCGCCGAAGCGGTACTCGCCCCAGGCTGCGGCGTTCGCGTCGTTCTCCACGACGACCGGCATGCCGACCCGCTGCTCGACCTTGTCCTTCAGCGGCTCGTGGCGCCAGTCGATGTTCGGTGCGAAGAGAACGGTGGCGCGCTTGTCGTCGACATAACCGGCGGCACCGATGCCGACGGCCTCCACGTCGTTCCCTTTGCCGGCGCCGGAGACGGCGGCACAGATCGCGTCCACGATGCCTTCGGCGGTCGGCGGAGTGGGCACCGTGTGGGTGTCGAGAATGGTGCCCTCTTCGTCGACCACTCCGGCCGCGATCTTCGTGCCGCCGATATCGACGCCGATGGTGAGTCCCATGTGTCCCTCAGTTTCGGTCGAGCCCCGCTACGGCCAACCGTACCCGAGGGGGGCTCAGTCCAAGTCGATGTGTTCGGCGGGACCGGGACCCTCGTCCCGCGGGTCAGGGCCCTTCGCCGCGTCGCTCCCGCGGGTCCAGCGGCCCTCCTGGCCCTCGACCGCGGAGCGGTAGGCGGCGAGCAGTTCGCCACCGGCCGCGGCGAGGTGGTCGAAGACGTCGGGGTTGCGCTCGATGACGGGCTCGACGGCGGCCTTCGCCTGCTGGACGACCTGCTTCACGGTCTGCTCGACGGCACCCTGCGCGACCGCGCCGAGCAACGGCGACTGGAGCCCCGACAGCTTCTCCGAGACGGCGTCGACGAGTTTGCGCAGCTCCTCGGCGGCCGATCCGGGCGGCGGCCCGTACTGGGCACGGCGCCGGGCCTTCTCCGCCGCGAGGTCCTCGGCGCAGGCCTTCTCCCACGCGTCGGCGTCGGGGGCGGCCGCTTCGGGTTCGGGCACTTCGCGCTCGGTGGCATCGCTCATGACGGAAGACTCCTGCGGAGGGCGGTCCAAGGTTTCGTACTCTCGACGTTACCCGAACGGCGGTTGCGCGTTCACCGTGTCTGCGGCCACAGATCGGGGTCGGGCGCGAACCGCACCCGCAGCTCGCCCTCGCGCAGCCCGGCGCCCTCGACGGTGCAGCGGCGCAGGGCGGAGGGCAGCGTGACGATGCGCCGGAACGGGCCCGCGGTGACGACCAGTTCGTCGCCGCGCCGGACAAGGCCGAGCTCTTCGCGTACGACTCCGGGGAGCGGGATGTTCCAGATCAGTACGCCGTCCTCGGCGAGGGCGTCGACGACGGGCCACTTCACGGGGGCCGGGGCGGCGGCGGGGGCGGGCACGCCGAGACCGGCCAGGTCGTCGTTGCCGCGCGGATCGCGTCCCAGGTGCTTCAGGGGACTCAGGCTCTCGCCGTACGTCTCTTCCCACTCGGCCAGCGTCTTGCGCTGCTGGGCGACGAGCCCGGAGAGCCAGGTGTCGGCGGTGTCGTCGGGCAGGACGCGGTTGGCGGTCAGGGCGTCGGTGCGCAGGCCCTGGAGGGCGAGGCCGGTGGCGGCGGCGCGCACGGCGTCGGCGCCCGCGGGGCCCGGCTCGGCGACCAGGCGGACCGTCGTGCCCGGATCTTCGATCACGGCCTGCGCGGCGGCGAGTTCGGTGTCCCAGCGGGCCGCGGTCTCGTACAGCCAGTCGGCGGGCATCGGGACGCCCGCGAGGCGGCCGAGCATGGGGCGCAGGGCGCGGGCCGCCTGTCGCTCGGGCGGCAGGAGCCTGCGGAGGTAGCGGCGCAGCTGCTCGGGGAGCGCGAGGACCGCGAGGGCGCGGTTCACCGGGGGCAGATCCACCACGACGGTGTCGTACGCGTCCTGCCCGGCGTCGCGCAGGGCGCGCAGCAGGGCCAGCTCGTCGCTGCCGGGCAGCGGGGTGAGCTCCTCGCCGTCGAGGCGTCCGGCGCCGAGCAGGTCGAGCGCGGAGGCCGCGCGCTTCTGCAGGGCCATGAGGTCGTCGCGGAACTCGTCGCCGGGGGTCAGCCTGCGGACGGTGAGGTTCGCGTGTTCCACGCCGATGGCCTCGACGCGGTCGGCCGAGATCAGCAGGGCGCGGTGCCCCTCGCGGGCGGCGGACAGCGCGGTGGCCGCGGCGACAGTGGTTCGGCCGGAGCCGCCGGGGCCGGTGACGAGGAGGGTGCGCATAAGAGTGAACGGTACGGGAGCCGGCGGGGGCGCCTTTGGCCGCGGGCCTGTTGCTCGGCTGACTTTTACCGCCGCTTCGCGGCGGATGTCTCCCGCCCACCCACCCGATTACCCAGGGTCTTCAGGCCTGACCGCCCGACTCCACCCGCTTCTTCAAGCCCGCGAGCGCCCGGTCGATGATGACCTTCTCCGCCTTGCGCTTGATCATCCCGAGCATGGGGATCTTGACGTCGACGATCAGCTTGTACGTGACCTCCGTGCCGGTCCCCGAAGGCTTCAGGAGGTACGACCCGTCGAGCGAGCGCAGCATCTGCGACTTGACGAGGGTCCAGCTGACCTCGTTCTCGCCGGTCCACGTGTACCCGAGCGTCTGGTCGTCCTTGATCGCGCCCGCGTCCATGACGAGGCGGACCTGCTTGGCGCGGCCCTGGTCGTCGGTGTCGAGCACCTCCGCCTCCTTCACCTCGCCCGTCCAGTCCGGGTAGCGCGCGAAGTCGGCGATCACCGCCATCACCTCGGCCGGTGCCGCCTCGATCGTGATGCTCGAGCTGGTGTGTTCCGCCATCGCTGTGGCTCCTCCAGATGCGGTCCGGTACGGGGGGCTTGGTGTGTGTACGTGTGTGACGCGTGAAGGCTACCGCGCATGGGGTGGCCCGCTGTCACCACTCCAGGGCCCACGGCCTGCCCGAGCTCGCGAAGTGCCCCACGTTCACACACTCCGTCGCCCCGATCCTCATACGCGGGGTCAGCGGCTGGTGGACGTGGCCGAAAAGTGCGTATCGCGGGCGGGTCTTGTGAATGGCTGCGAGAAGCGCACGGCTACCCCTCTCGAAGCGGCGCGCCACGGTGTCGTACACGAGCTCGGGGACGTCCGGCGGGATGTGCGTGCAGAGCACGTCGACCTCGCCGACGGCCTCGATCTTGGCCGCGTACTCCTCGTCGCTGATCTCGTAGGGCGTCCGCATGGGAGTACGAAGACCGCCGCCGACGAACCCGAAGACCCGGCCGCCGATCTCGGCCCGGCCGCCGTCGAGGACGGTGGTGCCCGGGCCCGCGTACTCGGGCCAGAGGGTCGGCATGTCGACATTGCCGTACGTCGCGTACGTCGGTGTGGGGAAGGCGGCGAACAGCTCGGCGTACTGCTTGCGCACCGCTCTCTCGATGGCGGGCTTGCGGTCTATCCCCGCCCACAGCCCGGCGCCGAAGTCCCTGGCCTCGTCGAACCGCCGTGCGGTGCGCAGCTCGACGAGGCGGTCGGCGTTCTCCTTGCCGAAGAGGTCGGGGAAGATACCGCGCGAGTGGTCCGCGTAGTCGAGAAACAGGACCAGATCACCGAGACAGACGAGCGCGTCGGCCCCCTCGCCCGCGCGGGCGAGATCCTTTGTATTGCCGTGCACGTCACTGACCACGTTGACCCGGAAACCTGACATGCCGATCACCCTAGAACGAGCGGGCAAACGTGGGTAGAGGCATCGAGAAGGGGGCGGACCTGCGGTTACTTACGAGTCGGGAATGGCGTGGCGTACTGTGCGGTTCAGACCACAACGTCGTGTGACGCACCGAACATCTGGCCCGGACCCCCTATCGAACAAGCCATACCCATGGGTAACGTCCGGGCAGTCCAGTAGTGCTCCAGCCGCCTTTCCCCCCAATTTCCACGGAGCACCTGCCCGATCTTGGACCGCACCGTCGCATCGCACAACGTCGTGGCGCCGGCGCCCTATGTAGGAGCAGCAGTCTTGCGCGAGTTCAGCCTTCCGGCCCTGTACGAGGTCCCTGCGGACGGCAACCTGACCGACATCGTCCGCAGAAATGCCGCGCAGCACCCGGATGTCGCCGTCATCGGCCGCAAGGTGAACGGCAGCTGGCAGGACGTCAATGCCAAGACCTTCCTCGTCGAGGTGCGCGCGGCAGCGAAGGGGCTCATCGCCTCCGGTGTGCGCCCCGGTGACCGCGTGGCCCTGATGTCCCGCACCCGTTACGAGTGGACGCTCCTGGACTTCGCGATCTGGAGCGCGGGCGCGGTCACCGTGCCGGTGTACGAGACCAGCTCGGCCGAGCAGATCCAGTGGATCCTGGGCGATTCCGGTGCCGTCGGCATCGTCGTCGAGCTCGACGTGCACACCGCCGCCGTCGACTCCGTGCGCGACCGGCTTCCCGACCTGGTCAACATCTGGCAGATCGACCGCGGCGGCGTCGCCGAGCTGAACCGCGCGGGCGCCGACATCCCGGAGGAGACCGTCGACGAGCGCAGCGCGGTCGCGGGCGCCGACGACCCGGCCACCATCGTCTACACCTCGGGCACCACGGGCCGCCCCAAGGGCTGTGTCCTCACGCACCGCAGCTTCTTCGCCGAGTGCGGCAACGTGGTCGAGCGCCTCAAGCCCCTCTTCCGCACCGGCGAGTGCTCGGTGCTCCTCTTCCTTCCCGTCGCGCACGTCTTCGGACGCCTGGTCGAGGTCGCCGCGCTGATGGCGCCGATCAAGCTGGGCCACGCGCCCGACGTCAAGAACCTCACGGACGAGCTCGCGTCGTTCAGGCCGACCATGATCCTGGGCGTTCCGCGCGTCTTCGAGAAGGTCTACAACTCGGCGCGCGCCAAGGCGCAGGCCGACGGCAAGGGCAAGATCTTCGACAAGGCCGCGGACACGGCGATCGCGTACAGCCGCGCGCTCGACACCCCGAGCGGCCCTTCGCTCGGCCTGAAGATCAAGTACAAGACGTTCGACAAGCTGGTCTACAGCAAGCTGCGGGCCGTGCTCGGCGGGCGCGGCGAGTACGCGATCTCGGGCGGCGCACCGCTCGGCGAGCGCCTGGGCCACTTCTTCCGCGGCATCGGCTTCACGGTCCTCGAGGGCTACGGCCTCACCGAGTCGTGCGCGGCCACCGCCTTCAACCCCTGGGACCGCCAGAAGATCGGCACGGTCGGCCAGCCGCTGCCGGGCTCTGTCGTCAGGATCGCCGACGACGGCGAGGTCCTGCTGCACGGCGAGCACCTGTTCAAGGAGTACTGGAACAACGAGGGCGCGACCGAAGAGGCGCTCGCCGACGGCTGGTTCCACACGGGCGACATAGGCACGCTCGACGAGGACGGCTACCTCCGGATCACCGGCCGCAAGAAGGAGATCATCGTGACGGCGGGCGGCAAGAATGTCGCTCCCGCGGTGATCGAGGACCGTATCCGCGCGCACGCACTCGTCGCGGAGTGCATGGTCGTGGGCGACGGCCGCCCGTTCGTGGGCGCGCTCGTCACGGTCGACGACGAGTTCGTGGGCCGCTGGGCCTTGGACCACGGGAAGCCGGCGGACTCCACCGCGGCGTCGCTGCGGGACGACGCGGACTTCCTCGCGGAGATCCAGAGCGCGGTGGACGACGGCAACGCGGCGGTCTCCAAGGCGGAGTCCGTGCGCAAGTTCCGTGTCCTCGCTCTGCAGTTCACGGAGGAGTCGGGACATCTGACTCCGTCGTTGAAGCTGAAGAGGAATGTTGTCGCCAAGGACTACGCCGACGAGATCGAGGCGATTTACCGCGGGTAGCGGTGGCGGGGCGCCCACTCGCCGTGGGGGGCCTTGTCTCTTCGCGGCTCACGGTCTCTTGTGGTTGCTCGCGCAGTTCCCCGCGCCCCTTACGGGGCGTGGGGAACTGCGCGGCCAGCCCGGGACGGCGGTCAGTCGCGCAACAACCTCCAGCGGCACCCCACTAGGCGCTACAGCAACTCCCGAAGCTTCTCCGCCAGCAGGTCCCAGCGCCACTTCTCCTCGACCCACTCCCGCCCCCGCTCCCCCATGCGCTGACGCAACTCCGCGTCGCCGAGCAGCGTGATGATCCGGTCGGCGGCGGCCTCCGGGGAGCCGCCCCGGACAACCCACCCCGTCTCACCGTCGAGCACCGCGTCAGGCGCCCCGCCGGAGTCCCCGGCGACGACCGGAAGGCCGGTCGCGGAGGCCTCCAGGTAGACGATGCCGAGCCCCTCGACGTCAAGGCCCCCGCGCCGGGTGCGGCACGGCATCGCGAAGACGTCACCCGCGCCGTAGTGCGCGGGAAGTTCCTCCCACGGCACCGCCCCCGTGAACCGCACGGAGTCCGAGACCCCCGTCTCGGCGGCGAGCTTGCGCAGGTCCTTCTCGTAGGGGCCACCCCCGACGATCAGGAGCACCGCCTCAGGCTCCCGAGCCAGAATCCTCGGCATGGCGAGGATCAACGTGTCCTGCCCCTTGCGCGGCACAAGGCGCGAGACGCACACCACGACCGGCCGGTCCGTCAGGCCGAGGCGGGCCCGCACGGCGTCCCCGCCCGACCCGGGGTGGAACGTCTTCTCGTCGACGCCCGGCGGCAGTTGGACCATCCGCCCAGCCGCCGCGGGCGACACCGCGGCGGCGATGCGCGAGCGGGTGTACTCACCCAGATAGGTGATCGTGTCCGTCGACTCGCCGATACGGCCGAGCAGTTGCCGTGCGGCCGGCAGCTGCGCCCATCCCGCCTCGTGCCCGTGCGTCGTGGCGACAAGACGCCTGGCGCCCGCCTTCCGCAGTGCGGGCGCCATGAGCCCGAGGGGCGCCGCCGCCCCGAACCACACCGACTCGCAGCCGTGTTCCCGCAGGAGCGAGACCGCGCGCCGTGTGGCGCCCGGGGTCGGGAGCAGCATCGTCGTGGGGTCGCGTACGACCTTGAAGGGTTGCTCCGCGTCGAAGGCGGCCGTCGCGTCGGCACCCTCGCGCCCCCGCTTCCACGTGGAGGCGTAGACGACGAGCTGTTCGGGGTCCAGGCGCAGCGCCATGTTGTGCAGGAACGCCTGGATGCCACCGGGCCTGGGCGGGAAGTCGTTCGTGACGATCAGGGTCTTGTGCATCGTCGCCCGACAGTACCGAAAGCCCGCCGGAGCGCCGAACGGCCTCGCCTCCCGGACGGCCCCGCCTCATGGCCCATTCACAGCCGCGCCCGGCATCATGGCTCACCGAACCACAATGAAGTATCCGAAAAGGGGCGTGGTGCGCGTGGTGCGGATCCTGACCGTCTGGGTCCTGACCAGGACCGTGCTGCTGCTCTGCGTCTTCAAGGTGCTCACCGCCCCGGGTCCGGACGTGACCAGCGACGTCTCCGTCATCTACCAGGGCTGGTACGAGGTCCTGCGCACCGGCACCTTCCCCCTCGACGACGTCACCTGGCAGTACCCGCCCGCCGCCGCCCTCGCGATCCTCTCCCCCGCCCTGCTGCCCTTCCTCGGCTACACGTCGGCCTTCTTCGTGCTCGCCTTCCTCGCCGACACGCTGGCCTGCGGGCTGCTCCTGTACGCGGGCCGACGGCCCGGCAAGTCCCTGAAGGGAGCCTGGGTGTGGGTCGTGGGCCTGGCGCTGCTCGGGCCGACCGTGTACGCCCGCTACGACGTGATGGTGACGGCCGTCGCGGTCGCCGCGCTGCTCGCCGGGGCGCGGCACCCCCGCACGATGGGGGCGCTCGCCGGGTTCGGCGCGCTGCTCAAGGGGTGGCCCGCCCTGCTGCTCATCGGCACGCCACGCGCGCGTGCCACCCGGAGTTCGTGGGGCGCGGCCCTCGCCACCGCCCTCGGCCTGACCCTCGCCTTCCTCGTGACCATGCCCGGCGCGCTCGCCTTTCTGACCTTCCAGCGCGACCGCGGCACCGAGATCGAGTCGCTCGGCGCGCTCGTCTTCCATGTCGCGCGCCATCTCGGCTGGCAGGGCGACGTACAGCTCAACTACGGCTCGGTGGAGTTCCTCGGCCCGTATGTCGCGCTGGTCAGCACGGTGGCGCAGGGTCTTTCCGCGGCGGCCTTCTGCTGGCTGCTCGTGTGGCGGCTTCGCGCGCGGGTCCGGTCGGCGAGCACGGTCGCTGACGCGGCCTTCGTCGCCGTGCTGCTGTTCACGGCGACGAGCCGGGTGATCAGCCCGCAGTACCTACTGTGGCTGGTCGGGGTCGCCGCCGTGTGCCTGGCGTTTCGCGCGAGCCGCATGGTGGTGCCCGTGCGTCTGGTGCTCGCGGCCACGTTCGTCACGTTCCTGGAGTTCCCCCTCTGGTTCTCGCACGTGGTGGCGAGCGACCCGCTGGGCATCGCCCTGCTCTTCACCCGCAACGGTCTGCTCGTCGCGGCGGCGCTGCTCGGCTGCCGGAACCTCTGGCGGCAGACGGTGTCCGAACCCCGGGCCCGCGAACGCGAGTCGGCGCCCGAAGAGGTCAGCCGAGCTCCGCACGCAGATACGTACGCCACCGCGCCGTGAACTCCTGCTCACTGGTGTCCAGGACGTCCTTCAGCGCATCTTCCACCGCACCGGGCCTCTTCTTGTGCTCACCGACCGCTTCGTAGAAGCCCGTCAGCTTCGCCTCGCCCCACTGGTCCGCGATCATCCGGCAGGCCAGCCACGCCCCTTCGTACGCCTCGGCCAGCTTCCCCGCCTCCCCGCTGAAGCCGAACGCCTCGTCATCGGGGAGAGCGCCGGGCAGTTGGTCCCGCTGGACGGCTCGGCGCAGTTCGGGGGCGGCCTGTACGGCGGTGCGGCCCGTACCGCGGTAGCCCACCCAGTCGGCGAAGCCTTCGGAGAGCCACAGCGGGGTCGCCGGTGAGGTGCGCGCGCGGGTCGCGACGTGGGCCGTCTCGTGGGTCAGGACGACCTGCTTGCCGAAGTCGCCGAGCAGGCCGTACGCCTCGGGGTTGACGATGATCCGATCCGCGGGCGCCGCCCCGGATCCGCCCGCCTCCCCCGTGGTCACCGCCGCGATCCCCTTGTAGCCGGAAGCAGGCGCCCCCAGCAGCCCGGCCATGCCTTCAAGGGACTTGGGCACCAGGACGACGACCCGCTCCGGCCACTTCCCCGGCCAGGCGTCCTTCACCAGGGGAACCGCGCGGTCGGCGAGGTCCGCGTACCCATGCAGCGTCTCCTCGTCCCGCTCGCTGCGCCCGATGCCGAGCACAAGGCTGTGAGCGCCCCGTACGGACGTGACGGGACCCTGGTCCCAGAGTTGCTGCGTGGCCTTCTTCGCGGGGCGCTCAGCGGCGACGTACCACCGTCCGTCGCGCTCCTGGAGCGTGAGCACGCGCGAGGTGGTGAGCGGCTCGCTGTCGTAGCCCTTGATCCGGTACCGGAGGTCCGCGGTCGCCGTGGCCCGCGTGCCGTTGCGGTCGAAGGCGGTCAGGCGGTACTGCCAGGACGTCAGCGGCACCTCGCGGAGGTTGTCGTAGACGTCGGCGGCCTCGGCGTCGCGGCCCGTCGCGCGGTACGCCTTCGCGTCCCGGTCGAGCACCGCGTCCGCGCGCCGGTCGAGCAGCCTGCGCACGTCCGCGGGCGCGGCATCGGGCGCCGAAGGACCGCCGCACCCGACGAGCAGGGCGACACAGATCCCCAGCACCCACGAGCCACGCCCTCGACCAGCCACGTTTCAGATCGTACGGGCAGCGGGCCGCGGGGTGCCGGTCAGACCCGTGTCACCGATGAGACCGGCATCATGCCGACCGGGTCGTAGCGCACGGGCGCTCCGGGGTAGGGCGCGTGCACGACCTGGCCGTTGCCCATGTACATCCCGATGTGGCTCGCGTCGTCGCGGTAGGCGACCAGGTCACCGGGCTTGGCCTGCGAGAGGGGCACCTGCTGCCCGGCGTACCGCTGCGCCTGCGAGGTACGCGGCAGGCCCACACCCGCCTGCCCGTACGACCACTGCATGAGGCCCGAACAGTCGAAGCCGGAAGGGCCGTTGGCACCCCACACGTAGGGGCGGCCCACCGCGGAGCGTGCCGCCGCTACGGCGGCGGCGGCCCGTGACGAGGACGGCACGGCGCTCCCGAGGTCGGGCAGGTCGCCGCGCCCCGAGCGAGACGCCCTGTCGTACTGCTCCCGGTCCCGCGAGGACAGCGAGTTGAGCAGCTTGCGCGCCTTGGCGAGCTTGTGCTCGACGCCGCGCTTGTGGCGGGCCACGGCGGCGCGGCTCTTCTCGAGCTCGGAGAGTTTGTGGCCGGCCTCCGTGCGCTCCTGGGAGAGGCTGCGCTGGGCTTTCTGGAGATCGGTCAGTTCACCGGCCTGCCGGATGCTGATGCGGTCGAGCGCCGCCGCCTTGTCCAGATAGCCGTCCGGGTCGGAGGAGAGCAGCAGGGCCAGGGAGGGGTCGATGCCGCCCGAGCGGTACTGGGCCCCGGCGAGCGAACCGAGCGCGCCGCGCATCGTGTTGATGCGCTCCTGGCCGCGGGCGACGCTGTCCTTGGCCCGCTCGACCTGCCCCCGCAGTGTGTCCGCACGCTCATCGGCCTTGTTGTACAGCTCGGTGGCCTTCTCGGCCTGCTCGAAGAGGCGGTCCACCTTGGCCTTGGTGGTGGTCGGCGTGTCCTGCGGCGCGGCGCCCGCCGGTGCGGCGCCGAGGGCGGCCGCAGCGGTGGCCGCAGCGGCCGAAAGGATGGTGACGCGCGTGCTCCGGTCGAGGCCGGACAGTGCGAGACGACGATGGGACCCCACGGGAAGCCGCTCTCCCTCCGCATGACGGACCCCCGGGCGGACCCGGGGGAAAGTCCCCCGATGCGTCGGGGGAATGCGCGCGACAGTAGCCGTGGGATCACGTCACGGCCAAAGACCCTGCCGTGTACACACCGTGACGCCCCGCCGGAGACGCAGGTCACCGACGGGGCGCGGGGTCAGCGTGAGTTACCGGAATTCGCCCGTTTGGGCGGTACTCCGGTCGTTTCAGATGCGGACGCCGAACTGGAAGGAGCCGATGGTGGACATCGACTCGTAGCGCACCACGGCGCCCGGCTTCGGGGCGTGGAGCACCTGGCCGTTGCCCGCATAGAAACCGACGTGCGCGAGGCTGTTGAAGAACACCAGGTCGCCGGGCTTCAGCTCGCCGCGGCCGATCTTCGTGCCGTCGTTCTGCTGGGTGTACGTGGTCCGGGTGATCTGGACACCGGCCTGGTTGTACGCCCACTGCGTGAGGCCCGAGCAGTCGTAGGAGTTGGGGCCGCTGCCGCCGGACACGTACGGCTTGCCGACCTGCGTGGCGGCGGCGCTCAGGGCGGCCTGGCCGCGCTGCGAGGCAGGGACCTCCTTGCCGAGGTCCACGCGGTCGCCGGCGTCGCGGCTGGCGCGCGTCTCCTTCTCGGCGAGGGCCGCCTTCTCCTTGGCGGTGAGGGTGTTGAGCAGCTTCTGGGCGGCGCCGAGCTTGCTCTGGACTTCCTTCTTCTTCTTGCCCAGTTCCGTGCGCGTGTCGGCGAGGTCCTTGAGCTTGTCGGAAGCCTCCTTGCGCTCCTGCGCGAGGGTCCGCTGCTTCTCCTGGACCTTCTTGAGCGCCTCGACCTGCTGGCCGCTCAGCTGGTCCATGGTCGACGCCTTGTCCAGGTAGTCGTCCGGGTCGGCCGAGAGGAAGAGCTGGACGGAGGGGTCGAGGCCGCCGGAGCGGTACTGCGCGCTGGCCATCGAACCGAGGCCGTCGCGCAGGTCGTTGAGGCCCTCCTGGCCGCGTGCGACCTTGTCCTGAAGCTCGCCGATCTCCTTCTCGAGCTTCTCCTGCTTCTCCTTGGCGCCGTTGTACCGGTCGGTGGCCCGGCCCGCGTCCTCGTAGAGCTTGTCGACCTTGGACTTGACCTCGTCCTTGCTCGGCTTCTCACTCGGGGCCGCGTTGGCCGCCTGGGAGGTGAGTGCGACGGCAGCGGCGGCGGTGGCGGTGAGCACGGTCACGCGCGCGCGGCTCGGCTGCTTGGGTCGACGGTGGGACGCCACGAAGGCGGCTCCTTCTTCCTCCAGCCGCCTACCGAGACCCGGTCGGCGGGTACCACCGCTGCCACCCCGGATGGGTGATCAACCGAGCGGAGGTTCGAGGCGAGACCTTAGTGACCTTCTTGTGATCAGTTCAAATCCTGACCGGAAAAAAGGGGGGTGCGGGGCGCATATTTTACCGATAACGCACAGGCTGTAATGATCAATTGACGCTACGTTGCGTAGTCGGAGCCTCAATTCGAGCATACGGAACAGGAGTTACTTGCGTACTCTTTGCAGCGCGAACGGGGCGCACGTCAGCCACGCGCGAGCCCCTTGCGTCAGCCGCGTGAGAGCCGCTTCAGGAGGACGACCGAAGCGACCGGACGCGCCCCCGCCTTCGCGATCCCGTCGGCCACTTCGCGGTCGGTCGACACGACGACCACGGGGCGCCCGGGAGGCTCGGCGCGCACCAGTTGGCGGATCAGTTCGTCCGCGGTGACGCCGGGCTTGGAGAACAGCACCCGCACCCCTCGCGGCGGCGCGAGCAGCACGGGCGCGGCGAGTTCGGCCCCGTCGAAGACACAGGTCATCTCGGCGCCGGTCTGCGCGGCCAACTGGGAGAGCGAGCCGAGAAGGCGCAGCCGCTGCTTCTCCAGGGGCATCGTCGGATAGCCGGTCTTGGTGACGTTGTAGCCGTCGACGACCATGTGCGCCTGCGGCAGCGCGAGCAGCTGGTCGAGGATCGCCGGGTCGTTCTCGGAGAGCGCGCGGGCGGCGATGTCCTTCGGCGTCATCCGGCCCGGCTCGACGGCGTCCACGGTCTCGGCGGGCCGCACGGAGACGGGCGGCAGGGCCAGTTCACGGCGCAGCCCCTGGGCGGACTCCAGGACCGTGTCGAGCAGCAGGCGCACCCGCATGTCCTCGACGCTGCGGCCCTCGCGTGCCGCCCTGCGGCTGGCCTCCAGGGCGGCCTCCGTCTCGCTGAGCCGCGCCTTGAGCCGCCGGGACTCGCTCTCGGCGGCGGACAGCTGCGCCTGGCCGTCGGCGCGTGCCGCATCGAACTCGGCGGTGGCCTTGCGCAGGGCCGCCTCGCCGCGCTTGACGTCGCTGAGGGCGCCGCGCAGCTTGCGATGCATCGATTCGGCTTCCTTCTTCGCCGACTCGAGCTCCGCGCGCAGCCGTTCGGTGTCGGCCTTCGTCTGACCGCGGGCGACGGAGAGTTCCTCGCGCAGCCGTTCGAGCTCGACCCTCGTCTCGTCGTCCACGCGCTCGGCGTCCGCCCGCTGGGCTTCCTCGCCCGCGGCGGTCACCAGCTTCACCCAGCCGGTGGGACGCAGTACATAGGCCGCGGCCGCCACATCGAGGGGGTCCGCGGCCGGGGGTGGTGATCCCGCGTCCAGGGCGCCGGTGAGCTCGGGCTGCGTCTCTCTGAGACGTTCGCCGATGCGCTGGCGGAAGAGCGGGTCGCCCTCCAGTGCCGTCGCCATCGCGTTGCCCGCGAACTTCGTGCGCCGGGTCGGCGTGAAGCGGGCGTACTGCCGCAGCTGTGCGGGCAGTTCGCTGACCGTGAGGCCGCCGAAGCCGTCCGAGACGATCTGGACGACCCGCCGGCGCACCCCGTCCGGCAGCGGACGGTCGAGCACCTCAGCGGTGCCGTCGTCCGGCTCCCCGCTCGCGCTCTCCACCATCCGTCACCCCACTAGCTGTGCGGGGCCCGCTCCCTCAGGAGCCGGCACCCGGCCTGTCCACGAGTTCCACCTGGTCCACCGCGTTGCACCAACGGCAGCGCACCGACTCGATGGTCTCACTGACCACCTCGCGTTCCTCGATGTTCGACTCACCGGCCAGGTCGAGGTGCACATATTCGACGACCTTCGAACTGCGGGTCACGTCGAAGCGCGTGAGGTTGCCGCAGAGCGCGCAGCGCCACCGGGTGGTGTCGGTCGGCAGAGGAACCGTCATCGTGGCTGTTCGCTTTCCTTCGGAATTCCATGGTGCGTGGTGCCCGTAACCCTAAGGCCTGTAAGGGTCTCCATGCGGCGGCCTCCCGCGCGGCGGGGCGCTCTGTACGGTTTGCTGCCCTTACGTCATGCTCTGTTCATGATCAAGACGTGGGGTACGACAGCGGGCCGGACACTCAGGGGACAGTCGGCCCCGGTGACGTACGGCCTGATCGCTGCCTGCTGTCTGGTGTTCCTGATCTCCCCCATGTCCGGGTTCAATCCCTCGTACGGCACGGGCGACAAGCTGCTCGCCGCCCAGCAGGCCTACTTCGAGCGCTGGGGCGTGGTCCCCGAGGAGCTGTTCAGCGGGGCGCTGCGGCCCGTGCTCGCCCCGGCCACCGCCCTCTTCGTGCACGGCAGCTGGCTGCACCTCCTGGGCAACATGCTCTTCCTCTTCGTCTTCGGGGCGATGGCCGAGGAACGGATGGGGCACTTCCCGTTCGCGCTCTTCTACCTCTGCTGCGGCTATCTCGCCCTGTTCGCCTACGCGGTCGCGCACGCGGGCTCCGACCAGACCCTGGTGGGCGCGTCGGGGGCGATCTCCGCGGTGCTCGGCGCGTTCCTGCGGCTCTTCCCGAAGGCGCGGGTCACCAGCCTCTTCCCGTTCCTCTTCTTCCTGCCGCTGCGCTTCCCCGCGTGGGTGGTGCTTCCGTTCTGGGTGGCGCTGCAGTGGCTTGCGGCGCTGCAGGGCGTGCAGGGTCCCGGAGTCGCCTATCTGGCCCATATCGTGGGGTTCTCGCTGGGCTTCTGCTACGCGTGGGTGCGGTATGGCAGGACGGCTAGAGTGAAGAAGCCAGCACCGGTTACCGAGGGAGACAGCCAGCCGTGATCACCGCGATCGTGCTCATCAGGACCAGCGTGGACCGGATCCCGGAGATCGCCGAGTCGATCGCCGCCCTCGACTGCGTCAGCGAGGTCTTCTCCGTGACCGGCACGTACGACCTGATCGCCATGGTGCGTGTCGCGCACCACGACGACCTTGCCGACGTCATCCCCGGCAAGATCAGCAAGATCCCCGGCGTGGAGGGTACGGACACCCATGTCGCGTTCCGCACGTACTCCCAGCACGACCTCGAAGCGGCGTTCGCCATCGGCCTCGACTCCTAGGCTCGCGCGGGCAGCTGCCGGATGAGGGTTTCTTCATCTGCGGCTCATGCTTCTGACGCGGTACGCCCCGCACGCTCACTGCCATGGTCTTCTCCCACCGCATGGCGGCCCTCGCCGCCGTAGTGGCGATCCCCCTCGGCATCGCCGCGACCAGTTACGCCCTGACCGACAGCCCCGAATCTCCCAAGGCCCCGCCCAAAGTGGAGCTGGAGAGCGGCTCGTCGTCATCGCCGTCACCTCCGTCGTCGCCTTCGCCGAAGCCCACCACTCCCCGGCCGACGCCGAGTGACGAGACGGTGTCCCCGCCGCCGGTGAGCGAGAATTCCCCGGGCGATGACAGCAACGACGACGACGGCAACGAAGACAGCGGCCGAGGCGACAACGACGACGACGGCCCCGGTGACGACGGCTGAACACCCGCTCCGCCGGATATCGGCCCGTGTCCGCATCCTGCTCTGGCTGCTCGTGGTGATGGCCGTCGCGCTCACCGCGGTCGCGGCGACCACGCGCTCCGTCCTGCTGCGCGACGTCGATCACCGCATCGACCGGCTCCTTGCCCAGGAGACCGCGGAGTTCACCAATCTCGCCCGCGAAGGGGTCGATCCGCACACCGGCCGGAAGTTCGCCGCTCCCGACCCCCTCCTGCGGCTCTTCCTGTCCCGTCAGTACGCCGACCCCGACGAGGAGCTCCTCGGCCTGGTCGGCCGCCCCGGGAAGGCGCCCGCGAAGAAGGAACAGTCGCGCGAGCCGCGGATCGACCATCCGCTCGCCGAGGACCCCGCCGCGCTGCGCACCGTCTTCGGGTCCCCCGACGCGACCGGCACGCTGCACCGCGACCGGGGCGAGGTCCGCTGGGCGAAGGTGGAGATCGCGGCGAGCGCGGGCCATCCGGCGGCGGCGTTCGTCGTCGCCTTCCACCCGGCGGGCGAACAGGCCAAGGCAGGTGACGTGTTCACGATGCTGCTCGCCATCTCCGGGGTCGCCCTCCTGATGACGACCGGCATCGGCTGGGTGGTCGCGGGGCGCATCCTCAAGCCCGTACGCCTGGTGCGTACGACCGCCGCGCAGCTCACCGAGCAGGATCTGACCCAGCGCATCCCGGTACAGGGAAGGGACGACATCGCCGCGCTCGCCGAGACGTTCAACGGCATGCTCGACCGCCTGGAGCGCGCGTTCGCCGCGCAACGGGAGTTCGTCGACGACGCGGGGCACGAGCTGCGCACCCCCATCACCATCGTCCGCGGCCATCTGGAGCTGATGGGCGACGATCCGCGCGAGCGCGAGGAGACGACCCGCATCGTCATGGAGGAGCTCGACCGGATGAGCCGGATCGTCGAGGACCTCCTCCTCCTCGCCAAGGCCGAACGCCCCGACTTCGTCACCCCGGAGCCGGTGCAGCTCGCCGAGCTGACCGCCGACGTCTTCGTCAAGGCGCGGGCGCTCGGCGACCGCGAATGGAAGCTGGCCGAAGTGGCCGACGGCGAGACAGGCCTGGACCCGCAACGCATCACCCAGGCGATGGTGCAGCTCGCCCAGAACGCCGTCCAGCACACCGTCCCCGGGCAGCGCATCGGCATCGGCTCGCGCGGCACGGCGGGCCGGATCGAGTTGTACGTCGCCGACAGCGGGCCCGGCGTCCAGGCGCAGGACGCCGCAGTGATCTTCGAGCGGTTCCGGCGCGGCACCGCACGCCGCGGCTCCCGGGCCACCGGCGCCGGACTCGGCCTGGCCATCGTGCGCGCGATCGCCGAAGGACACGGAGGGCAGGTCGAGCTGCGGCCCACGGAAGGCGGCGGCGCCACCTTCGTCCTCGTACTGCGAGAAGTACTGCGAGAACAGGAACCAGGACTGCCATGAACCGGATTCTCATCGTCGAGGACGAGGAGCGCATCGCCTCCTTCGTCGAGAAGGGCCTGCGCGCCAACGGCTTCACCACCACCGCGGTCGGTGACGGCGACGCGGCCTACGACTACGCCCTGACCGGCGGCTTCGATCTGGTCGTTCTGGACATCGGCCTGCCCGGCAAGGACGGCTTCACGGTCCTGCGGCAGCTGCGCGAGGCCCGCGTGAGCACCCCGGTCATCGTCCTTACGGCGCGCGACTCGGTGCGGGACACGGTGGCGGGCCTGGAAGGCGGCGCCGACGACTGGATGACCAAGCCGTTCCGCTTCGAGGAGCTGCTCGCGCGGGTGCGCCTGCGGTTGCGTACGGCGGCGGGGGCGCCGGAGGTGACGGTGCTGCGCAGCGGGGAGCTGACGCTGGATCTGCGCACGCGCAGGGCGCGTTCGGGCGAGCGGACCGTGGACCTGACGGCACGTGAGTTCGTGCTGCTCGAACTCTTCCTGCGTCACCCGGGGCAGGTGCTCTCCCGGGAGCAGATCCTGTCGCACGTGTGGGGCTACGACTTCGACCCGGGGTCCAACATCGTGGACGTGTACGTACGGGCGCTGCGCAAGAAACTGGGCGCCGAGCGGGTGGAGACGGTGCGCGGGATGGGGTACCGGCTGCCGGGATGACGACCCGCAGCCGGGGCCGTGGGTGAAATTCCTTTCATCAACGGCTCATTGAGGCCTCACGGCCGAGCCCGAGGCTCGTCATGTGACCCTGAATCCCCGCCGAGCCGTCATCCTGTGCATCGCGCTCAGCCTGTGCGCGCTGCTCCTGGTGCCCGGCAACTTCCCCGGCCTGAGCGGCGACGCACGCCTCACCCTCGGCGTGTTCGCCCTGGCGACCTGTGCGTGGATCGGTACACCGATCGACGACACGTACATCGCGCTCGGCGCCGGGCTCGCGCTCACCGCGACCGGGGTGATCAGCAGCGACACACTCTTCGGCACCCTCGGTGACGAGACGGTCTGGCTGCTGATCTGCGCCTTCGTGCTCGCCGCCGCGGTCGCCCGCAGCGGTCTCGCGGGCCGCGCGGCGGCCTTTCTCGTCAGCGGGGCCCGCACCGTACGGCAGTTGACGCACCTGACCACGGCCGCCCTGGTCGTGACGGCGTTCGCGGTGCCCGCCACGTCGGGCCGCGCCGCGCTCGCCCTTCCCGTCTTCCTCGCGCTCGCCAAAGTCCTCGCCGACCGCAGGCGCCTCGTGGTGATGCTCGCCCTGCTGTTCCCGACCGTGATCCTGCTCTCCGCGGTCGCGACCCTGATCGGTGCGGGCGCACACCTGATCACGGTGTCCGTGCTGTGGGAGGCCACCGGGGAGCGGATCGGCTTCACGCAGTGGATGCTGCTCGGCCTGCCGCTCGCCGTCGCCTCGTCCCACCTGGCCGCGGAGGCCGTCCTGTTGACGACGACACGGCCCGCGGACCGCGAAGGGCCGGTCCACATCACCGTCGAGCAGCTTCAGGAGCACAGCGAGCAGCCGGTCACCGGAGTCTGGGAGCCCGCGGAGACCCGCTGCGCCCTCCTGCTCGCCACGGTCGTCGCGCTCTGGTGCAGCGAACCGCTGCACCAGGTGCCGCCCGCCGTGGTCGCGCTGATCGGCGCGGTCGTCGCCTCGTCCCCCGCCCTCGGCACCGTACGCCTGAAGGACGCGTTGAAGACGGTGCCCTGGTCGCTGCTGCTCTTCATGGCCGCGACGATGGCGATGGGGGTCGCGCTCGCCGATTCGGGAGCGGCGAAGTGGCTGGTGGGCGGGGTCCCTCTTGACGTGCCGCCCTGGCTCTTCCTGACCGTCGTCGTGGCGGTCAGCACGGCCGCGCATCTGGTCCTGCAGTCCCGTTCGGCCCGCTCGTCCGTCCTGGTCCCCCTCGTCGTCGCGGCGGCCGTCGGCGCGGGCGTCAACCCGGTCGCGGCCGCCCTCGCCTCCACCGCGGCGGCCGGCTTCTGCCACACCCTGCCCGCGTCCGCGAAGCCCGTCACGCTCTTCGCCGACATCCCGGGCACCCCCACCTACACCCCGCGCGACCTGCTTCGCCTCTCCGCGGTCCTCGCACCGCTGACCGCCGCGCTCGTCCTGCTCTTCGCCGTCGCGCTCTGGCCGCTGCTCGGCGTACCCGTCCGCTAGTTCCCTCTGCCGTGGAGACCCTCATGCTGACCCGTTTCGCCATCGCCCCCAGCGGCTTCAAGGAGTCCCTGTCCGCGCAGTCCGCGGCCGAGGCCATCGCCGAAGGGGTACGCCGCGTCGTCCCGCACGCGGAGACCGATCTGATCCCCCTGGTGGACGGCGGCGAGGGCACCGCCCGCGCCCTGGCCACCACCGGCGGCGGCCGACTGGTCGCGCTGCCCGCCACAGGGCCCGTCGGCCAGCGGATCGGCACGCACTTCGCGCTGCTCCCGTCCGGCGTCGCCGTGGTGGAGATGGCCGCGGTCGCCGGGCTCTCGCTGGTACCGCGCGATCTGCGCGACCCGGGGGCCACGACGACGTACGGCGTCGGCGAGCTGATCAGCGCAGCGCTCGACGCGGGCGCCCGCCGCATCCTGGTGGGCTGCGGCGACTCCGGCACGTCGGACGGCGGCGCGGGGGCACTCCAGGCGCTCGGCGCCCGACTCCTCGACGCGGACGGCTGGGAACTCCCGCGCGGCGGCGGGGAGTTGATGCGGCTGAGCCGTATCGACCCCTCGGGCCTCGACCCCCGCCTGAAGGACACCGAGATCCGCGTCGCCTGCAACCCCTTCAACGTCCTGACCGGCGAGCGCGGCGTCGCCCGCGTCTTCGGCCCCCAGAAGGGCGCGACGCCCACCCAGGTCGAACAGCTGGCGGCGGCCCTAGAACACTGGGCGTACGTCCTGACCCGCGACCTGCGTGTCACGGCGGACCTCTCCCTCGGCCCCGGAACGGGCGCCTCCGGCGGTCTGGGAGCCGGTCTCGCGGCGCTCGGCGCCCAGCTGCTCCCCCGCTTCGACGTCCTGCTCGACCATCTGGACCTGGACGCGCGCCTGGCCCGCGCCGACCTCGTCGTCACGGCCGAGGGCGCCCTCGACCACCAGACCCCGCGCGGCAAGATCCCCGCAGAGGTGGCACGGCGCGCCAAGCGGTTCGGCCGCCCGGTCCTCGTCCTGGCGGGCACGATCGGCCAGGGCGCGCACCATGTACGGGCGGAGGGCGTGGACGCCTACAGCGCGATCCTGCCCGCGCCTGTCTCGCTGACCGAGGCACTCGGCCGTGGCGGAGAGTTCCTCACCGACGCGACCGAGCGGGCCCTGCGGATGATCGTTCTGGGGTCACGCCTGAAGGGACGGGACAAGGGACAGACCAAGGGGCGGACCAAGGCTCAGGCGGCCGTGGTGTCCGGCACGCACCGGCCTTCCTCGGTGCGGTAGTTCCAGCGGGCACCGTCCGCCACGAGCTCCTTCACGGCGCGCACGAAACGCTCCACGTGCTCGTCGGGGGTGCCCGCGCCGAAGCTGACACGGATCGCGTTCAGCGACTTCTCGCCGGGCGCGGCCTCGGGGGCACCGCACTCGCCCTGCGTCTGCGGGTCAGTGCCGAGCAGGGTGCGCACCAGCGGGTGGGCGCAGAAGAGGCCGTCGCGTACGCCGATGCCGTACTCGGCGGAGAGAGCGGCGGCGAAGTGCGAGCTGTTCCAGCCCTCGACGACGAAGGAGATGACACCGACGCGCGGCGCGTCGTCACCGAAGAGCGAGAGCACCTTCACGGCGGGCACCTCGGCGAGGCCTTCGCGCACCTTCGCGATGAGCTGGTTCTCACGGGCGACGAGCTCGTCGAAGCCCGCCTCGGTCAGCGCCTTGCAGGCGGAGGCGATCGAGTACACGCCGATGACGTTCGGCGAACCGGCCTCGTGCCGTGCGGCGGTGTCGTGCCACTCCACGTCCACGCCGCCGTCCGCACGCCGCGCGACCTTGCGCGAGGCGCCGCCGCCCGCGAGGTAGGGCTCGGCAGCCCGCAGCCAGTCGGAGCGGCCCGCGAGGACACCCGAGCCGAAGGGCGCGTACAGCTTGTGGCCGGAGAAGGCGACCCAGTCGACGTCGAGCTCGCTGATGGAGACGGGGTGGTGCGGGGCGAGCTGCGCGGCGTCGAGAACGATGCGGGCGCCGTGCGCGTGAGAGGCGGCGGCGAGCTCCTTGACCGGCCACAGCTCACCGGTGACGTTCGACGCGCCGGTCACGCAGACCAGGGCGGGACCGTAGGGGTCACGGTCTGCGAGGGCGCGCTCCAGGGTCTCGACGGCCTGCTCGGCGGTGCGCGGGGCGTTCAGGTACGTCACACGGGCGTCGCGCCACGGCAGGAGCGAGGCGTGGTGCTCGGTCTCGAAGACGAAGACCTGGCAGTCGGCAGGGAGGGCCGAGGCCAGCAGGTTGAGGGAGTCGGTGGTCGAACGGGTGAAGACGACCTGGTCGTCCTCGCGGCAGCCGAGGAACTCGGCGACGGTGACGCGGCTGCTCTCGAACAGGTCGGTGGAGAGCTGCGAGAGGTACCCGGCACCGCGGTGCACGCTGCCGTAGTACGGCGCGTACGCGGCCACGTCGTCCCACACGCGCTGCAGGGCCGGGGCGCTCGCCGCGTAGTCGAGCGCCGCGTAGGTCACCTCGCCGCCGGTCACGAGCGGCACGGTGACGTCACGGCCGAGGACCGCGAGCGGCGCGGCACAGCAGGGGTCGGCGGACTCGGTGGCGGTGGCCTGGGCGACGGCGGGGTGTGCGGACATGGCGATATCTCCCTGCGAGCAAGACGAAACAGCTGCCTAAGATCCCGTGCGGCAGCACAACTACTGCTCCGCGTACGGGTGTTGCCTCAACGCGCGGCGCTCTTCGCCGGGCGGAGGGGATACTGCGAACGGGGCCCGAGGCCCTATCGCATTCGCTTGCTCACGAGACTGCTCCCTTGAGGACCAGGACCCCAGGGGTACGACACTCATCGAGTGCGCAGGGGTCCGCGCTTGCCATACGCCTTGCTGCGTACGGCCTGGTCTTCACCCGGGGCACCCCGCCACGGACGGAGGGTTGCCGGACAGCGAGCCGGGGCCTAATCGCTGTCACTCATGACCTGCGCAGCATCTTGCCACACGATCTTCTCGGTGCACACCGCAGTCCGGGATCCGGACTGCGGCGTGCGCCACACTCACCTGTTGCTGGCCGCCACCCAAAGCTCCAGGGACTTCTTCGCGGCCCCGGAGTCGATCGACTCCGCCGCCTTCGCGATACCGGCGCCGATCTGCTCCACGAGGCTCCCCTCGCCCGGCGAGAGGGCCACCAGGGCCGCCGCCGTGTTGAGCAGCACGGCGTCCCGCACAGGGCCGCTCTCCCCGTCCAGGAGGCGCAGCGCCACCTCGGCGTTGTACGAGGCGTCAGCGCCCCGCAGCGCCTCCACAGGGACGAGGTCGATGCCGACGTCCCGCGGGTCGAAGGCCTCCTCGCGCACGGCGCCGTCCCGCACGACCCAGACCCGCGATGTCGCCGTGGTCGTCAGCTCGTCGAGCCCGTCGTCGCCGCGGAAGACGAGGGACGAGTGCCCGCGCTCGGCGAAGACCCCGGCCACGATCGGCGCCATCCGCGCGTCGGCGACCCCGACCGCCTGGGCCCGCACCTTGGCCGGGTTGGTGAGCGGGCCGAGGGCGTTGAAGACGGTCCTGATCCCCAGCTGGCTGCGCGCGGCGCCGGCGTGTCGCAGCGCCGGGTGGAACTTCACGGCGAAGCAGAAGGTGATCCCCGCTTCCTCTGCCACCTCGACCACCCGGTTCAGCGGCAGCTCCAGATTCACCCCGAGCTTCTCCAGGACGTCGGAGGCTCCCGATGCGCTGGAGGCGGCGCGGTTGCCGTGCTTGACGACCTTCGCGCCCGCGCCGGCGGCCACGATCGCGGACATCGTGGAGATGTTGACGGTCTTGGCGCCGTCACCGCCGGTGCCGACGATGTCGACCGTCCGGCCCGGCACCTCGATCACATTGGCGTGTTCGTACATCGTGCGTACGAGACCGGAGATCTCCTCCACGGTCTCGCCCTTGGCCCGCAGCGCGACCACGAAGCCGGCGATCTGCGCGTCGGACGCCTCGCCGCGCATGATGCGGTCCATGGCCCAGGCCGTGTCCTCGGTGCTCTGGTCACGTCCCTCAAGAAGACCGTTCAGTACACCGGGCCAGGAACGGGCCGCCGCGGTGTTGCCTCCTGCGGGGGTCACAGCGCTCATCTGCCGCTCCTGGGTTCGTTTAAGGCGTAGGACAGGAACACCTTATCCAGCCCGGGGGACGGCAAAGAGCCCCGTCCATGCACTGGATGCATGGACGGGGCTCTCGCCGTGGCGACCTTGTGGTCAGAGCATCAGAGGATCAGTGGTGGCCGTGGCCGCTCGTGATCTCCTTGTACTCCTCGGTGGTGGGCTTGGGGATCTGGTTGTCCTCCCCGTAGTAGCCCTTGGAGAGCTTGGCCCGGAGCTTCTGCGGCCCCGACACCTTGCGCTCGACGCCGTTCTCGTCGACCGAGGGGCCGATCTCGACCGGCGCGTACTGCTCGTGCGCGGTGAGCGTGTGCAGCTGCTCCTGGTTGAGCGGCTCGTGGACCTCGATGAACTCACCGTGCGGCAGGCGCTTGATGATGCCCGACTCGCGGCCGTGCAGGACCTTCTCCCTGTCGCGCCGCTGCAGACCCAGGCAGATCCGCTTGGTGGCGATGAAGGCGAGGACCGGTGCCACGAAGAAGGCGATGCGCACGAACCAGGTGATCGAGTTGATCGACAGATGGAAGTGCGTGGCCCAGAGGTCGTTTCCACCACCGACGAGCAACACGAAGTACCAGGTGATCCATGCGACACCGAAGGCCGTACGGGTCGGGACGTTGCGCGGGCGGTCCAGGATGTGGTGCTCGCGCTTGTCGCCGGTGACCCAGGACTCGATGAACGGATAGACCGCGATCGCGACCAGGACCAGCGGGAAGATGATCAGCGGGATGAACACACCCAGGACGAGCGTGTGACCCCAGGCGTTGATCTCCCAGCCCGGCATGACACGGATCAGCCCCTCGGAGAAGCCCATGTACCAGTCGGGCTGGGCTCCGGTGGAGACCTGGTCCGGACGGTAGGGGCCGATCGCCCAGATCGGGTTGATCGTGGCGAGCGCCGAGACGATCGCGATGACACCGAAGACCAGGAAGAAGAAGCCTCCGGCCTTCGCCATGTAGACGGGAAGCAGCGGCATGCCGACGACGTTCTTGTTCGTCTTGCCGGGGCCCGCGAACTGCGTGTGCTTGTGGTAGAAGACCAGGATCAGGTGCGCCACCACGAGGCCGAGCATGATGCCCGGCAGCAGCAGGATGTGCACCGAATAGAACCGGGCCACGAAGTCGCCGCCGGGGAACTCTCCGCCGAACAGGAACATCGAGAGGTACGTGCCCACGATCGGCACGGACAGGACCGCGCCCTGCATGAAGCGCACACCGGTACCGGAGAGCAAGTCGTCAGGGAGCGAGTAACCGGTGAAGCCGGTGAACATGCCCAGGACGAACAGCAGGAAACCGAAGACCCAGTTGACCTCGCGCGGCTTGCGGAAGGCACCCGTGAAGAAGACGCGCATCATGTGCACGAACATCGCCGCGAGGAAGATCAGCGCCGCCCAGTGGTGGATCTGCCGGATCAGCAGACCACCGCGCACATCGAAGCTGATGTGCATGGTCGAGTTGAACGCCTCGGACATCAGCTGGCCCTGCAGCGGGATGTAGCTGCCGTGGTACTCCACCTCGTTCATCGACGGGTGGAAGAACAGGGTCAGGTACACACCCGTGAGGATGATGATGATGAAGCTGTAGAGGCAGATCTCACCGAGCATGAAGGACCAGTGGTCCGGGAAGATCTTGCGCATGTTGGCCTTGGCCAGGGAGTAGATCCCCAGGCGGCCGTCGGCCCAGTCGGCGACCCGCTCACCGGCGGGCGCCTCCTTCTTACGGTTGTCGTTCGCCGAAGTGCTCATCCGCGCTCCCAGAATGCAGGACCGACGGGCTCGGCGAAGTCGCCGAGCGCCTCGAGGTAGCCCTCTTCGTTCACGGCGATGCGCAGCTGCGGCAGCGCGTGACCGGCCGGGCCGAAGATCACTCGGGCACCGTCGGAGAGGTCGAAGGTGGACTGGTGGCACGGGCAGAGGACGTGGTGCGTCTGCTGCTCGTACAGGGAGATCGGGCAGCCGACGTGGGTGCAGATCTTCGAGTACGCGACGACACCTTCGTGCGACCACTCGAGCTCTTGCTTGTCCTTGATGTCCGCCGGCTGAATCCGGACGATCATCAGGGCCGCCTTGGCGATCTCCTTCTGGAAGTCGTGATCGTGCTCCTCCAGGCCCTCGGGCTTGGCGAAGGTCAGCGATCCGACCGCGACGTCCGACGGCCGCAGCGGCTCGTTCGTGTTCATGTTCACGAGCAGCTTGCCCTTGGACCACAGCGTGTGCCGCAGCTTGTCCTCGGGCAGCGGACCGAGGTCACGCAGCAGGACGACGCCGGAGAGCGGCACCATGGCCAGCGCGCCGAACATCGTGTTGCGGATCAGCTTGCGCCGGCCGAACTGCGACTCCGCGGCACCGGCCTTGAAGTCGGCCATGACCTTGGCCTTGACCTCGGGCTCGGCCTCGATCGGGTGCCGCTCGTCGGCGACCTCCACATCGGACATCAGGGTGCGGGCCCAGTGGACCGCGCCCGCGCCGATGCAGAAGAGCGCCACACCCAGGGTCATGCCCAGGGAGAAGTTCAGCGCACTGATGTGGCCGATCGGGAAGATATAGACGATCTTGCCGACCGGGAAGGCCACGTACGAGGCGATGAAGCCGATCGTGGCCAGCATCGACAGCACGAACAGGAAGGCGACCGCACGCTCGGAACGCCTGGCGGCCCGCTCGTCGATGTCCTGGACACGATGCTCATGGGGCGGAAGCCCCGGGTCGGCGAACGGGTTCTCGTCCGCTACCGCGACCGAGCCGTGCTCGGTCTCCTGCGCGCTGGGCAGGTTCTCTTCTGATTTCTCTTGGCTACTCATGACTTCTTGGCCTTTGCGGTCCGAGCGGCGACCCACACGGCGACCGCGATCAGCGAGCCGAGACCGAAGATCCAGCCGAACAGGCCTTCACTGACCGGCCCCAGGCCACCCAGCTTGAGACCGCCAGGGCTCTCGGACTCTTCGCCGTTGACCGCGTCGAGGTACGCGATGATGTCCTTTTTGTTCTTCTCCGGCATGATCGTGTCGGGGAAGGACGGCATGTTCTGCGGGCCGGTCTGCATGGCCTCGTAGATGTGCTTCGGGGAGACATCTTCCAACGTCGGAGCGAACTTGCCGTTCGTCAACGCGCCGCCCTCACCGGTGAAGTTGTGGCACTGCGCGCAGTTGGTGCGGAACAGCTCGCCACCCTTGGCGATGTCCGCCCCGTCCGGGCTGTACTGCTTCTCGGTGGGGACGGTCGGTCCCGCGCCCAGCGAGGCGATGTACGCCGCGAGCTGGTCGATCTGGGCCTGGTTGTAGATGGCCTTCTTCTTCGGCGCCTGGGCGCCCGGCTGCTGCAGCGGCATGCGGCCGGTGCTGACCTGGAAGTCGACGGCGGCTGCGCCGACGCCCACCAGGCTAGGACCGTCGGAGGACCCCTGACCGCCGGTTCCGTGGCAGCTGGAGCAGCCCACGGAGTACAGCTTCTTGCCCTCGTCGATGGCGAGGGACTGGGCGGTGTCGTCGGCCTGCGCCTTGTCCGCCGGAGCGAACGCGGCGTACAGCCCCCCGGTGGCCGCCAGCGCGAGGAGTAGGACGACGACCGCCGCCAGGGGGTGGCGTCGTCGTGCGGAGAGCTTTTTCACGGATTACCCCGGTGTCAGGATCTTCTGCGTCGATGCTTCTGGAATGAGTCGGAACGTCGGGCCCGTCTGAGCCCGGCCTCCGTTTACTTGATCATGTAGATCGTGGCAAAGAGACCGATCCAGACAACATCGACGAAGTGCCAGTAGTAGGACACGACGATGGCTGCGGTCGCCTGCTCATGGGTGAACTTCTTGGCCGCATACGTCCTGCCGAGGACCAACAGGAAGGCGATGAGCCCGCCTGTCACGTGCATGCCATGGAAGCCGGTGGTCAGGTAGAAGACCGAGCCGTACGGGTCGGACGAGAGCGAGAGGCCCTCGTGCTTGACCAGCTCGGTGTACTCGTACACCTGACCACCAATAAAGACCGCACCCATGATGAAGGTGACGATGAACCACATCCGGAGCTTCTTCACGTCACCACGCTCAGCGGCGAACACGCCTAGCTGGCAAGTGAGGGAGGAGAGCACCAGGATCGTGGTGTTCGTCGCCGAGAACGGGAAGTTCAGCGCGGACGCCATTTCCTTCCAGTGCTCAGGTCCTGTCACCGATCGCAGGGTGAAGTACATCGCGAAGAGGGCCGCGAAGAACATCAGCTCGGAACTCAGCCAAATGATGGTTCCGACGCTGGTGAGGTTCGGCCGATTGACCGGCGGGTGCGCGTGCCCGGTATCTACTGTCGTTGCTGTCGCCACGACCGACATTATGTCGGTCGCTTATCCCGCCCTCACCCCGGGGGGTGCCGTTCGGAGTGTCTGAGGGGTGTGTCCTGCCCGTATGGCCCATCGAAGGGCTGTCCGAACCGCTGTTGACGGGGTGTCCGGAGGAGTAGCATCCGCGCATCGGTCCCCGGCCGAATGCCCCTCAACGAAGCGGAGGAACAATGCAGCCGACCGCCACGGTGCTGGTCTACAGCGACAACGCGAGCACCCGCGAGCAGGTCCGGTTGGCCACCGGACGCAGGCCGGCGGCGGACGTTCCCGCGGTCGAGTTCATCGAGTGCGCGACGCTGCCCGCCGTCCTGAAGGAACTCGACCGGGGCGGAATCGACGTCTGCGTCCTGGACGGCGAGGCGACGCCCGTCGGCGGCATGGGAGTCTGCCGTCAGCTCAAGGACGAGATCTTCCAGTGCCCGCCCGTGCTCCTGCTCATGGGACGCCCGCAGGACGCCTGGCTGGCCACCTGGAGCCGCGCGGAGGCAGCGGTGACCCTTCCGGTCGATCCCGTCGAGTTCGCGAGCTCTCTGGCCGCCCTGCTGCGCGACAGGCTCGCCATCCAGGCCTGACGGCACGACAGGAGGCCCCGCACCTCGGTGCGGGGCCTCCTGCGCTGTTCTGTGCCTTCTGCGGAGCCGCTGGACCTGAGCCGCTAGACCTGCGGCCGCAGCCGGGCCGCGTCGATCACCGTGGGGCCCTTCTTGACGCCGCCCAACAGGGCGCTGCCGTCCCGCCAGTCCTTCCAGCCCACGTTCCAGTCGCCCAGGCCGTTGCCGAACGGATCCATGTCCGCTCCGGCGCTGTTGACGACCTTCACGATGTCGCCCTGCCGGACGGTCTCGTAGAACCAGGCGGCGTCGTCGGTGCTCATGCCGGTGCAGCCGTGGCTGGTGTTCGCGTAGCCCTGCGAGCCGACCGACCAAGGAGCGGCGTGCACGTACTCGCCGGAGTCGGTGACCCGCGTCGCGTAGTAGACCATCTTGTCGTAGAAGTCCGATGCGCCGATGCTGGCACTGGTCATGCGTACGGAGTACTCCTTGCCGAGCACCACCTTGACGCCGTTGCGCGTGGAGTAGCCGGGCTTGCCCGTCGTCACCGGCATGGAGTTGATCTCCTCACCGTTGCGGTAGACGGTCATGTAGTGCGACCCGGCGTCCGTCACGGCCTCGACGCGGTCGCCGATGCTCAGCTTCAGGGGCTTGGCGTCGCCGCCCCAGAGCCTCTCGCGGACCTTGATGCCTTCGAGGTTGCTCCGTACGTTGATCTTCGCGCCCGCGGGCCAGTACTCCTTGGGGCGGTAGTGCAGCGTCTTGCTGTCCACCCAGTGCCAGGCGCCCAGCGTGGCGGGCATCGTCTCGACCTTGAGCGCGCGCTCCACGATCGCCCTGGCCTTCTTGCCCTTCACCTTGGCGCTGAGCTTTGCCGTGACCGGCTGCCCGACGCCGTACTTGCCCGAGTCGGGGCCGAAGGTGACGTCGAGGCGCTTCTTCTTCTGCGGGGCGTTCGTGTCGAACGTCAAGACCTTGCGGCCCGGCGATCCTTCCTCGTCCTCGGCGCTGACCCGCACCGTGTAGTGCGTACCCGCCGCGAGAGGCGTGGTGCTGTGCCAACGGGCGCCGTCGGCGGAGAGTTCACCGGCCACGTAACGGCCCATCGCGTCGGTGGCCGTCACATCGGTGATGCGCCCCTCATCGCCCTGGGACGTGACCTCCAGGGGCTTGTCCGGATCCGCCTTCTGGCTGCCCACAGGACCGTTGAAGGCGATCTGGCCCGCCGCGTCGTACGGCTTCGCCGAGAGCGGATGGCTGCCGGAGCCGCCACAAGCCGTGGTTCCCACCCCGAGGGCGGCCACCAGCAAGGTGCAGCTCAGTACCGTGCGGATTCGCGGTGAGTGGCTCATGAACACACGGTATGAAGGTTCATCGGCCTCGGCGCGCCGAGTGACCCGTCCGAGGTGGGGACGCCACACACGAGGGGCCCGGATGCTCCTGACGGAGTATCCGGGCCCCTCGATGAAGCGGTGAAGCAAGTGGAGCGGTGGAGCGGTGAATCACAGACTCACTGAGTCTGGTTCTCGCCCCGGTAGTACTCGAAGACCCAGCCGAAGAGGCCGATCATCAGGAGGGGGGCCGAGAAGTACAGCAGCCACCAGCCGAAGACGACTCCCAGGAAGGCGAACGCGCCACCGATGGCCAGCGAGAGCGGCTGCCAGCTGTGCGGGCTGAAGAAGCCCACCTCGCCGGCCTCGTCCGCTACGTCGGCCTCCTTGTTGTCCTGTGCGGCAGCGTCGACACGCCGGGCCGTGAAGGCCAGGTAGTAGCCGATCATGATGCACAGACCGAAAGCCAGGAACAGCGCGGTCGTACCGGCCGGCTCCTTCGACCACACGCCATAGACGATCGCCATGACGAGCACGAAGACGCTCAGCCAGATGAACATCTTGCCTTGGACCTTCACTTGCCGGCCTCCTTGCCGCCCGCGAGCGCCTTGTCACCGTGGCCGCTGTTCTCGAGCTGGTCGAGAGCCGCGATCTCAGGGTGATGCAGGTCGAACGCCGGGGATTCGGAACGGATCCGCGGCAGGGTGAGGAAGTTGTGCCGCGGCGGCGGGCAGGACGTCGCCCATTCGAGCGAGCGGCCGTAGCCCCACGGGTCGTCGACCTCGATCTTCTTGCCGTACTTGGCGGTCTTCCAGATGTTGTAGAAGAACGGCAGGATCGACAGACCGAGCAGGAACGAGGAGATCGTCGAGATCGTGTTCAGCGCGGTGAAGCCGTCGGCAGCGAGGTAGTCCGCGTAACGACGCGGCATGCCCTCGGCACCCAGCCAGTGCTGCACCAGGAACGTGCCGTGGAAGCCGATGAACAGCGTCCAGAAGGTGATCTTGCCGAGCTTCTCGTCCAGCATCTTGCCGGTCATCTTCGGCCACCAGAAGTGGAAGCCGGAGAACATCGCGAAGACCACGGTGCCGAAGACGACGTAGTGGAAGTGCGCGACCACGAAGTACGAGTCCGACACGTGGAAGTCCATCGGCGGCGAGGCCAGGATGACGCCGGTCAGACCACCGAAGGTGAAGGTGATCAGGAAGCCGACGGCCCAGAGCATCGGTGTCTCGAAACTCAGTGAGCCCTTCCACATCGTTCCGATCCAGTTGAAGAACTTCACGCCCGTTGGCACGGCGATCAAGAACGTCATGAAGGAGAAGAACGGTAGGAGCACGCCACCGGTGACGTACATGTGGTGCGCCCACACGGTCACGGAGAGACCCGCGATGGCGATCGTCGCGCCGATCAGGCCCATGTAGCCGAACATCGGCTTCCGGGAGAAGACCGGGATCACTTCGGAAATGATTCCGAAGAATGGTAGAGCGATGATGTACACCTCTGGATGGCCGAAGAACCAGAAGAGGTGTTGCCATAGCAGCGCGCCGCCATTGGACGCGTCGAATACATGGGCACCGAATTTACGGTCCGCCTCCAGGGCGAACAGCGCGGCGGCCAGGACCGGGAAGGCCAGCAGGACCAGTACGGCGGTCAGCAGGACGTTCCACACGAAGATCGGCATCCGGAACATCGTCATGCCAGGAGCACGCATGCAGATGATCGTGGTGATGAAGTTGACCGAACCGAGGATCGTGCCGAAGCCGGAGAAGGCCAGGCCCATGATCCACATGTCGGCGCCGATGCCCGGCGAGCGGACGGCGTCCGACAGCGGGGAGTAGGCGAACCAGCCGAAGTCGGCCGCACCCTGCGGGGTGAGGAAGCCGGCCACCGCGATGAGCGAGCCGAAGAGGTACAGCCAGTACGCGAACATGTTCAGCCGCGGGAACGCCACGTCGGGCGCGCCGATCTGCAGCGGCATGATCCAGTTCGCGAATCCGGCGAACAGCGGCGTCGCGAACATCAGCAGCATGATCGTGCCGTGCATCGTGAACGCCTGGTTGAACTGCTCGTTCGACATCAGCTGCGAGCCGGGACGAGCGAGTTCGGCGCGCATGAAGAGCGCCATGACGCCGCCGATGCAGAAGAACGCGAACGACGTGACCAGGTAGAGCGTGCCGATCGTCTTGTGGTCGGTGGTGGTGAGCCACTTGATGACCACAGCGCCCGGCTGTGCGCGCCGTACCGGCAGCTCGTTCTCGGACGAGTCTTCCGCTGCCGCGGCACCCTGAGGTTCGTTGAGGATGCTCACAGGTTGTTCGTCTCCCGGTTCTTCTCGTGCTTCGTCTGCTCGATGCCGGCCGGGATGTAACCGGTCTGGTTCTTCTTCACCAGGTCCTCGAGGTGCTTCTGGTAGCGCTCGGGGGAAACGACCTTGACGTTGAAGAGCATCCGGGAGTGGTCGACACCGCAGAGCTCGGCGCACTTGCCCATGAAGGTGCCCTCCCTGTTGGGAGTCACCTCGAAGGCGTTGGTGTGGCCCGGGATGACGTCCTGCTTCATGAGGAACGGCACCACCCAGAAGGAGTGGATGACGTCACGCGAAGTCAGGACGAACCGGACCTTCTCGCCCTTGGGGAGCCAGAGGGTCGGACCGGGGTTGCCGTTCTGCGGGTTCCGCTGGCCGGGCGTACCGACGTCGTAGACGCCGCCGGCGTTGGACGGGAAGGCATCGCGGAACTTGTCCGGGATGGCCTCCAGCTCCTTGGCCGACTTCGCGTCGTCCTTGTCGGAACCCTTCACGTTCTCGATGTAGTTGAAGCCCCAGCTCCACTGATAGCCGACCACGTTGACCGTGTGGGCAGGCTTCGCGTCGAGATGGAGGAGCTTCGACTCATCACGTGCCGTGAAGTAGAAGAGCACCGAGACGATGATGAGGGGGACCACCGTGTAGAGCGCCTCGATGGGCATGTTGTAACGCGTCTGCGGAGGTACCTCCACCTTGGTGCGGCTGCGCCGGTGGAAGATGACACTCCAGATGATCAGCCCCCATACCAGCACGCCCGTGATGAGCGCTGCCGCCCACGAGCCCTGCCAGAGGGAGAGGATCCGAGGTGCCTCTTCCGTTACCGGGGTCGGCATTCCAAGGCGGGGGAAATCCTTGTATGTGCAACCGGTAGCGGTCGCAAGGATCAGGCCCGCAGTCAGCACCTGCGGCAGCTTCCGCCGCATCGGGCGCCGCGACGAGCGGTCGGAGCCGTTGGGACTCACGTAGCGCCTTCCCGAGAGTCTCGGCCCGCGCGGTCGGGTGCGGCCTTCTCGGTCGTCGGTCGCCGCCCTGCGGCGGGCAGGGGTTTGGATGTTTATGCGGGCCAAACCTTACTGGACGCTATTTGGGGTCGCGCGGGGAGGGTGCCTAACGCGCCGCGGGTCACTCCGAAGGGTGTTAAGGCCCGACGTCCGGCCCTTTCTGACGGGGGGTCTGGCCGCCCATCAGCTCGGGACGGCCTATGGGTTCGCGGCCGCGGGTTCCTCGTGGCTTGTCGCACGGTTCCTCGCACCCCTTTGGGGCGCTCCCCCGGGCGCACGCTTTAGCGTTGCCGCGTGTCCTACTTCGATGTCGCGTCCTCCGCTCCCCTCCACCCCGTGGCCCGGCAGGCGCTGCAGGCCTCGCTCGATGAGGGGTGGGCCGATCCGGCGCGGCTCTATCGCGAGGGGCGGCGGGCCAGGCTGTTGCTCGACGCCGCGCGGGAGGCCGCCGCCGATGCGGTCGGGTGCCGCCCCGACGAGCTCTCCTTCACCTCTTCGGGTACGCGGGCCGTGCACGCCGGGATTGCCGGGGCGCTCGCGGGGCGTCGGCGTGTCGGGCGGCATCTGGTGGTGTCGGCGGTCGAACACTCTTCGGTTCTCCATGCGGCGGCGGCCCTCGAAGCCGACGGGGGGACGGTGACGGAGATCCCGGTGGACCGGTCGGGTGCGGTGTCCCCGGCCGCGTACGCCGCCGGTCTTCGCCCCGACACGGCCCTCACCTGCCTCCAGTCCGCCAACCACGAGGTGGGCACCGAGCAGCCGGTGGCCGATGTCGCTTCGGCGTGTCACGCCGCCGGGGTGCCGCTCCTCGTGGACGCGGCGCAGTCGCTGCCGTGGGGCCGGGTGGGCGGGGAGTGGTCGCTGCTCGCCGCGAGCGCCCACAAGTGGGGCGGGCCTGCGGGAGCCGGGCTGCTCGTCGTGCGTAAAGGGGTGCGGTTCGCCGCGCAGGGGCCTGCCGACGAGCGGGAGTCGGGTCGTGCCCCCGGTTTCGAGAACATTCCGGCGGTGGTCGCCGCCGCGGCCTCGCTCCGTGCCGTACAGGCCGAGGCCGCCGATGAGGGCGCCCGGCTGCGGGAGTTGACGGAGCGGATCCGGGCGCGGGTGCCGGGGCTCGTGGCGGACGTGGAGGTGGTGGGCGATCCGGTGCGGCGCCTGCCCCACCTGGTGACGTTCTCGTGTCTCTATGTCGATGGCGAGAGCGTGCTGCACGAGCTGGACCGGGCCGGTTTCTCGGTCTCGTCCGGCTCCTCCTGCACCAGCTCGACACTGACCCCGAGCCACGTCCTGAAGGCGATGGGCGTACTGAGCGAGGGCAACGTCCGCGTGTCACTCCCACGGGGGACCCAGGAAGCGGAGGTGGAGCGTTTTCTGGAGGTGCTGCCGGGCGTGGTGGCCTCGGTGCGCGAACAACTGGGCGTGCCGATGGTGCCGGTGGCGCGTGCGGAGTCCGCTTCCCTGGTCGTGGACGCGCTCGGCAAGCGCTGCCCGCTCCCCGTCATCGAGCTCGCGAAGGTCATCGGGGACGTACCGGTGGGCGGCACCGTCACGGTCCTCGCCGACGACGAGGCGGCACGGCTCGACATCCCCGCGTGGTGCGAGATGCGGGGGCAGGAGTACGTGGGCGAGGAGTCGGCGGACCACGGCATCGCCTATGTGGTCCGCCGGAGCTCCTGACCGGGCCTGGCGGGGCCCGAAGGCCCCGGGCCCGGGCCTTCGGGCTAGACCAGGTGGCCCTTGACCTCGGACGCCGCCGCATGGCCGTACGCCTTGGTGAAGCGGTCCATGAAGTTGCTGCGCTGCAGCTCGTACTCCTGCGTGCCGACGGTCTCGATGACCAGGGTGGCGAGCATGCAGCCGACCTGCGCCGCGCGCTCGTGGGAGACGCCCCAGGCGAGGCCCGAAAGGAAGCCCGCGCGGAAGGCGTCGCCGACGCCGGTCGGCTCGACCTTCGCCTCTTCCTCGGGGGTGCCGACCTCGATCGGGTCGTGGCCCGTGGACTCGATGCGCACGCCGCGCGAGCCGAGGGTCGTCACGCGGTGGCCGACCTTCGAGAGGATCTCGGCGTCGGTCCAGCCGGTCTTGGACTCGATGAGCCCCTTCTCGTACTCGTTCGAGAAGAGGTACGTGGCGCCGTCGAGGAGCGTACGGATCTCCTCGCCCTCCATGCGCGCGATCTGCTGGGAGAAGTCCGCGGCGAAGGGGATCGCGCGCGTCCGGCACTCCTCGGTGTGGCGCAGCATCGCCTCGGGGTCGTCCGCACCGATGAGGACGAGGTCGAGGCCGCTCACGCGGTCGGCCACGGTCTTCAGTTCGATGAGGCGGGCCTCGCTCATCGCGCCCGTGTAGAACGAGCCGATCTGGTTGTGGTCGGCGTCCGTGGTGCACACGAAGCGGGCCGTGTGCAGCGTCTCGGAGATACGGACCGATGCCGTGTCCACGCCGTGCCGGTCGAGCCAGGCGCGGTACTCGCCGAAGTCCGAACCCGCGGCTCCGACCAGGATCGGGTCGGAGCCGAGCTGGCCCATACCGAAGCAGATGTTGGCGGCGACACCTCCCCTGCGTACGTCTAGGGCGTCGACCAGGAAAGAGAGAGAAACCGTGTGCAGCTGATCCGCGACCAGTTGGTCGGCGAAGCGGCCGGGGAAGGTCATCAGGTGGTCGGTGGCGATGGAGCCGGTGACTGCGATACGCACGACGGCATGCTCCTGTGGAGGAGAGGCGAGGGGTTGACACTTCACGCTACCGGGTCGGTGCACCCCCGCTGAAGAGGCCAAACTACCCGTTAGTAGGTCTTTTTTCGCGAGGTCCGCGATGCGTACGGTGCGGTCATGGCCGTTATCTCGAAGCATGTCGTCACCAAGCGTTCGATCGAGCTGCCCTCCGAGCCCCTGGAGAACATGGAGACGCTGCGCGGCGACTGCGCCCGCATGGCCCCGCACTGGGTGACCCCCGCTGTCGCCGCGACCGCTCCGGTGTCACCCGCTCTGATCCACGGGATCAGCGTCCCGCCCGCATCCGCCCGACTGATCGACGGCATGTCCGAGTACGGCGACTGAGGCGAGGGCCGGCCGCCGGACCGGCCCGGGCGTCGGCGCGCACCGAGGGAACCGTGCGCTCCCCCGCTGCGTCCCACCGCTGTCCCCCGTAAAGGGGACGCGGAATACGAACGAGGCCCACACACGGGCCTCCAGGGACAGCAGTGCAGTCAAAGGAGCGATGCGGTGAGCACCGAGCGATCCGGTCATGACGCGGCCGAGCAGCACCGGCGGCGATCCCGCCTCGCCGTCGCGTCGGTGGCGGCCACGGTGCTGCTCGTCGGTGGCGGCGGCGCGTACTTCGCCGCGACCGCCTCAGGCGGCAGCGGCGGCAACGGCAGTTCCCCCGCCGGTGACGGCGGCAAGCCGCCGCCACTCGCCCTCGACGGACACTCGGACGGCGACCGACAGGAGGGCGGCACCGAGGGCGGCACCGAGGGCATCGCCCCGGGAGAGCCCGACCCGAGCGGCGCCACCTACCGCGCCGAGGGCAAGCTGCCCGGCGGCCCCGGATCGGCACCCGTGTACCACGCGCGGGGCACCGTCACCGAGGACCAAGTCACCGATCTCGCCAAGGCTCTCGGCGTCAAGGGGAAGCCCACCTCACAGGACGGCGCCTGGAAGATCGGCCCCACCAAGGACGGCTCCGGACCCTCGCTCCAGGTGGGCAAGCAGGCACCGGGCACCTGGACCTTCTCGCGGTACGCCACCGGTGGCAGCGACAACTGCCAGAAGGGCAAGCGCTGTTCGGAGACGTCCGCCGCCCCGAACGGCTCGGGAGACGCGGTCGGCGAGGGCGCGGCGAAGAAGGCAGCGGCGCCGGTCCTGAAGGCCGTGGGACAGGACGACGCGAAGCTCGACGCGGGCCAACTCATGGGCGGCGTACGGGTGGTGAACGCCGACCCGAAGGTGGGCGGACTCCCGACGTACGGCTGGTCGACCGGCATCCAGGTCGGTTCGGACGGTCAAGTGGTCGGCGGCAGCGGCCAGTTGAAGGCGCCGGAGAAGGGTGCGACGTACCCGGTGATCAGTGCCGCCGAGACCCTGAAGCAGCTCAACGAGTCGGGCGGCGGCGACGATCGCGTCGGTGTCGGCGGCTGCGCCACGGCCATGCCCGAGGACGCGGCGGGCAAGGAAGGTCAGAAGCAGGCCCCCTGCGAGCCCTCGTCCGCGCCTCCGAAGCCGCAACCGGTCACGGTGAAGGGCGCCACGTTCGGGCTCGCGACGCACTTCGTGGACGGGCGCCAGACGCTCGTGCCCTCCTGGCTGTTCGACGTGAAGCCGCAGGGCGCGAAGGACACCTTCACGGTGACGCACCCGGCGGTGGAGCCGAAGTTCCTGACCTCGCCGAGCACACCGCCGTCCGACCCCACGCCCACATCGAAGCCCACGTCGAAGCCCACCGATGGGCCGGGCACGGGCCCGAAGGACCCGACCCTGCACGTCGAGTCCTACCGCGCGGACGGCAAGTCCCTGACGGTGCACTTCTGGGGCGGCGCCTGCAGTAAGTACTCGGCGTCGGCCGACGAGGGCAAGGACAGCGTGCGCGTGAAGGTGACCGAGACCCGCAAGAAGGGCGAGGTCTGCGTCATGGTGGCCAAGGAGTTCACGGAGACCGTGACCCTGGACAAGGCGCTCGGCGACCGCAAGGTCGTGGACGCGGACGGCGGCGGGACGGTGCCGCGCAAGTAGCACCCCCGCACGGACCCGTACACAACAGACCCGTACACATACGAAGGCGGCCCCCGAAGTTCTCCGGGGGCCGCCTTTCGTCTGTCCAGATCTAGCTGAACGAGTCGCCGCAGGCGCAGGAGCCCGTGGCGTTCGGGTTGTCGATCGTGAAGCCCTGCTTCTCGATGGTGTCGACGAAGTCGATGGAGGCGCCGCCGAGGTAAGGAGCGCTCATCCGGTCGGTGACGACCTTCACGCCGTCGAAGTCCTTGACCACGTCGCCGTCAAGCGAGCGCTCGTCGAAGAACAGCTGGTAGCGAAGGCCCGAGCAGCCGCCGGGCTGAACGGCGACGCGCAGCGCCAGGTCGTCCCGGCCCTCCTGCTCAAGAAGGCCCTTGACCTTGCCCGCGGCGGCCTCGGACAGGAGGATGCCGTCGCTCACGGTGGTGGTCTCGTCCGATACGGACATCTGCTTCTCTCCCGGGTTGTACGGAGACTGCTTGCCGACGGTTGCAACCGTCGGGGCCGCGGATTCATTCCGGGCCACGTGCTGTTCTCTTGGCTGTCTGCCCCTTCATGCTCGCACATGCCGTCGCCAGGGGCAGCGGCCCGTCGGAGGCGAACGCGTCACATCGACACTATGGCCATCGTCAAACTGACGTGAAGCGGTTATGATAGATAACGTCAATTAGACGAAAAGTCGTCTGCAGAGAAGAAAGGGTGCGTGTCCAGTGACCACCGCCCAGTCCCCCGTGGATCTCGACGTCCAGCCGACGCCGCTCGCCCTGCTGCTGCTCGGCCGCGAGGCCGACCCCAGGAGTGAGCGCGGCGTCGAGTGCCCCGGCGATCTACCGTCGCCCTCCGACCCCGACCTGGTGGAGCGCGCACGCGCCGCCAAGGAGAAGCTCGGCGACAAGGTCTTCGTGCTCGGCCACCACTACCAGCGCGACGAGGTCATCCAGTTCGCGGATGTCACCGGCGACTCCTTCAAGCTGGCCAAGGACGCGGCCGCCAAGCCGGAGGCCGAGTACATCGTCTTCTGCGGCGTGCACTTCATGGCCGAGTCCGCCGACATCCTGACCACCGACGACCAGAAGGTCGTCCTTCCCGACCTGGCCGCCGGCTGCTCGATGGCCGACATGGCCACCGCCGAGCAGGTCGCGGAGTGCTGGGACGTGCTGACCGAGGCCGGGATAGCCGAGCAGGTCGTGCCCGTCTCGTACATGAACTCCTCGGCCGACATCAAGGCCTTCACCGGCAAGCACGGCGGGACGATCTGTACGTCGTCCAACGCCAAGCGGGCCCTGGAGTGGGCCTTCGAGCAGGGCGAGAAGATCCTCTTCCTGCCCGACCAGCACCTCGGCCGCAACACCGCGGTCCGGGACATGGGCCTCACGCTGGAGGACTGCGTCCTCTACAACCCGCACAAGCCGAACGGCGGCCTGACCGCCGAGCAGCTGCGGAACGCGAAGATGATCCTGTGGCGCGGGCACTGCTCGGTGCACGGGCGCTTCTCACTGGAGTCCGTGGAGGACGTGCGCGCGCGCATTCCCGGCGTCAACGTCCTGGTGCACCCCGAGTGCAAGCACGAGGTCGTGGCAGCGGCGGACCACGTGGGCTCCACGGAGCACATCATCCAGACCCTGGAGGCGGCTCCCGCCGGTTCCAAGTGGGCGATCGGGACCGAGCTGAATCTCGTGCGCCGCCTGGCGAACCGTTTCGCCGCGGACGACAAGGAGATCGTCTTCCTCGACAAGACGGTCTGCTTCTGCTCGACCATGAACCGGATCGACCTGCCGCACCTGGTCTGGACGCTCGAGTCCCTGGCCGAGGGCAAGCTGGTCAACCAGATCGAGGTCGACCGCGAGACCGAGCAGTTCGCGAAGCTGGCCCTCGAGCGGATGCTGGCGCTTCCGTAGCCCTGCCCTGTCTTGATCCCGTAGGTAAGGGGCACCCGCCATTGCGGGTGCCCCTTACCGCGTTCTACGCTCCCTGAGCGCGCCCCCCAGCGCCTCAAGGGCCGGTACGGACGCGACCAGCGCCGCCGTCTGCTCCTCGGAGAGCGTGGCGAGCGCGTCGGCGAAGATCTCCGCCCAGGCGTTCTCGATCAGGGCCATGCCCTGCTCCGCCTTGAGGGTCGGCTTCAGGCGCACCACCCGGCCGTCGTTCGGGTCCTTCTCGCGCTCCAGGTGTCCCGCGTTGACCAGACCGCGGACCGCGGCGCTCACATTGCTGGCGTGCAGGCCGAGTTCGCGGGCCAGGACGCTCACCGTCACGCCCGGTTCCGCGTGGACGTAGCGCATCAGCTCCAGCTCCGACGGCGGCAGTCGCCACAGCCCCGCCTCCTCCATGCCCTGGAAGCGCAGGACGCGCGAGAGGGCGTACAGCGCGGGCGTCAGCTCCCTGGCGTGCTGGAAGAGCCTGCGGTCGGCCTCGTCACTCCTCTCCACGTTCGCTTGCGCGTTCCTCTGCACGTTCCTCTGCTCGGTCACGCCTCCATGTTAGCGTCACCTATAGATATATAACTATCTCTAACTCGTCCGGGGGGATTCTCTGCCATGCCCTTGCTCACCGCCGCGCTCGCGCTGCTCTCGTTCATAGGTCCGCTCTCGACCGACATGTACCTGCCTGCCTTTCCCCGGATGGCCGACGAACTGCACACCGACGCCTCCGGGGTGCAGCTCACCCTGACCGCGTTCCTGGTCGGCATGACGCTGGGGCATCTCGTCTTCGGGCCGCTCTCCGACCGGTACGGCAGACGGGCGCCGCTGCTCGCGGGTGCGGCCGCGTGCACCGTGGGCACCGCGCTGTGCGCCGTGGCGCCCTCACTGGGGTGGCTGGTCGCCCTGCGGTTCGTGGCCGGGTTCAGCGGGGCCGCGGGGGTCGTGATCAGCCGGGCCGTCGTCGCCGACCGGGTCCAGGGCGCCGCCGCGGCACGCCTCTTCGGGATCCTCATGACGCTGGCCGGGGTCGCGCCGATCATCGCCCCGCTGGCCGGTGGCGCCGTGATCGGGGCCGTGGGCTGGCGGGGCGTGTTCTGGGTCCTCGCCGGGGTGTCGTCGCTCGTGACCCTTGCGGTGGTGGTCGGCGTACCGGAAAGCCTGCCGAAGGAGCGGCGGCAGGCGGGTGGGGTGCGGCAGGTGGTGGCCTCGGTCCGCGAGGTCCTGGGCGATCGCGCCTATGTGGGCTACACGCTCGCCTTCACCTTCGGGTTCGGGATGCTGTTCTGCTACATCGCCGGGTCGCCGTTCCTGCTGCAGAACGTGCTGGGGATGGGGGTGGGGACTTCGTCGGTCGCGTTCTCCGGGGGTGCGGTGGTCGCGACGGCGTCGAGTGCGGTGGGGGCCCGTCTGGTGGGGCGGATCGCTCCCGAAGCGCTGCTGCGGGGTGGGCTGTTGGCGATGTTCTCGGGTACGTCCTTGCTGCTCGCCCTCACTCTGGCGGGGTTCCTGGGAGTGGTGGTGTGCCTCGCGCTCATGGCTCTGGTGTGCGGTGGGTTCGGGCTCGTGGTGGCCAACGCGGCGGCGCTCGCTCTCGCGCGGGTTCCTTACGCATCCGGGGTGGGATCCGCCCTGCTCGGCACCGCCCAAAGCGCGTTGGGCGCGGTGGTCGCGCCGCTGGTGGGGCTCGGCGGGGACGACACGGCGGTGCCGCTGTTCGTGGGGATGTCGCTCTGCAGCGGGGCGGCGGCTCTTGCTCTTGCGCTGGGCGTACGACGAAGGGGTGCTCCTCTGTTTGAGGAGCACCCCTTCGTCTGAGGGACCGGACCGCACCGGGCCCCGTCAGGGGCGCGGGGAACTGCGCGATCAGCCCCCACCGGCCCGCAGGATCAGACCTGGGCCGGTGCCGGGTCGTCCGAATCGGCGACGGCCTGCGGCGAGCCCTCGGCCTTCTTCGCCCGCTTCGCCTCGCGCTTGTCGCGCCTGCGCTCCTTGCGGAGTTCCACCATCGCGTACAGCGTCGGGACGAGGAGGAGGGTCAGGAGCGTCGACGTGATCAGACCGCCGATGACCACCACCGCGAGCGGCTGGGCGATGAAGCCGCCCTGGCCTGTGACGCCGAGGGCCATCGGGAGCAGGGCGAAGATGGTGGCGAGGGCCGTCATCAGGATCGGGCGCAGGCGGTGCCTGCCGCCCTCGATGACCGCCTCGACCACGCCGTGTCCCTGCCTGCGGTACTGGTTGATCAGGTCGATCAGGACGATCGCGTTCGTCACCACGATGCCGATCAGCATCAGCATGCCGATCATCGCGGGGACACCCATCGGGGTGTCGGTGGCGATCAGGAGGCCGATCGCCCCCGTGGCCGCGAACGGGATCGAGACCAGCAGGATCAGCGGCTGCACGAGCGAGCGGAACGTCGCCACGAGCAGCATGAAGACGATCGCGATCGCCGCGAGCATCGCGAGGCCGAGCGAGGCGAACGCCTCGTCCTGGTCCTCGGAGACGCCGCCGATGGACGCCGTCACGCCGTCCGGCAGGTTCAGCGCGTCGAGCTTCTTGGTGAGGTCGGCGCTGACCGCGCCCGTGTTCTCACCGGTCGGCTTCGCGGTGATCGTCGCGGCGCGCGCACCGTCGATGCGGGTCATCGAGACCGGCCCGTCGACCAGCTTCACCGAGGCGATGTCACCGAGCTTCACGGAGCCGAGGTTCAGCTCGCGCAGCTGGGCGAGCGTCTTCGCCGGCCGCTCCGACTTCACCACGATGTCGCGCTCGGTGTCGTCCAGGATCGCCTTGCCGCTCTCGGTGCCGCGGACCGCCTGGGCGACGGCCTGGCCGAGGGTGGTGTCGTTGAACCCGGCCGCCGCCGCCTTGGCGTTGGCCTTGACCGAGATCCGCGGAATGCTCTGCGACAGGTCGCTCTGCACGTCCGTGACGTCGTCGATCTTCGCGACCTCGTCGCGCACCTCGTCGGCCGCCTTGCGCAGCACGTCACCGTCTGCGGCCTTGACGACCACGCTCAGGTCCTGGCTGCCGAAGCCGTCACCGGCCGAGATGGACGTCTGGCCGATGCCGGAGAGCTTGCCGAGCTCCTCCTCGACCCGGTCCTGCGTCTTGTCGTACGACGACTTGTCCTTGAGCGTCAGCGTGTAGGACGCCTGGTTGGTGTCCGTGCTGCCGCCGAAGGCCGCCATGAAGCCGGACGAGCCGACCGTGACCTGGTAGTCCTTGATCTCGTCGAGGCCGTCCAGCATCTTCTCGACCTTCTTGGCCGATGCGTCGGACGCCGCGAGGCTGGTGCCCGGCTTCAACTCCTGCTTGATCGTCAGGACTTCCTGCTCGCCCTGGTCGAAGAAGTTGGTCTTCAGGAACGGTGCCATGCCGAACGTACCCACGAGGATCACGATCGCGATGGCGAGGCTGGTGAAGCGGCGCCGCGTCGCGAAGCGCAGGACGGGGACGTAGAAGCGCTGGAGCCTGCTCTTCGCCTCCTTCTCCTCGGCCTTGCGGCGGGCCTCATCCGGGTCGGCGCCTCGGACGTCCTTGGGGGGCCGCAGGAACCAGTACGAGAGGACCGGCACGACGGTCAGCGAGACGAGCAGGGACGCCAGGAGCGCCGCCGTGACCGTCAGCGAGAAGGAGCCGAAGAGCTCGCCCACCATGCCGCCGACCAGGCCGATGGGGAGGAAGACCGCGACGGTCGTCAGGGTCGAGGACGTCACGGCGCCCGCGACCTCCTTGACCGCGGTGATGATCGCGGCCTCGCGCTCCTCGCCGTATCCGAGGTGGCGCTTGATGTTCTCCAGGACCACGATCGAGTCGTCGACGACGCGGCCGATCGCGATGGTCAGCGCGCCGAGCGTGAGCATGTTGAGGGAGAGGTCCCTCGTCCAGAGCACGACCAGGGCGAGGACGACCGAGAGCGGGATGGAGACCGCGGTGACCAGCGTCGAGCGGATCGACGCGAGGAAGACCAGGATGACCAGGACCGCGAAGACCAGGCCGAGTGCTCCCTCGGTGGTGAGGCCGTCGATCGACTTGGAGACCGCGGGGCCCTGGTCGCTCGCGACCGTCAGGTCCGATCCGGCGCCCAGGTCCTTGCGGAGGCCGGGCAGCTTGTCCTTGACCTCGTCGGAGATGGCGACGGCGCTGCCGTCCTGGTCCATCGTGATCGAGAGGGCGAGGCTGGGCTTGCCGTTCGTGCGCGTGATGGACGTGGCGTCCGACGGCTGCTGCTTGACGGTGGCGACCTCATCGAGGCGTACCGGCTTGCCCGCGCCCGCCGGGGAACCCGGCTTGGCCTCGGGGGTGACCATCAGGTCCTGGATCTGCTTCAGGGATGTGTAGCCGCCGCCGACCTGGACGGTGCGGTTCTTGCCCTCCTCGTCGAAGGAGCCCGCCGGGAGCGTGGCGCCGCCGGCCTGGAGCGCCTGGCCGAGCGCGGCCGGGGTCAGGCCCGCCTTGGCCAGCTTCTTGTCGTCGGGGGTGACGTCGACCTGGAGGTCGCGTACGCCGTCGACGGTGACCTGGGCGACGCCGTCGATGTCCTTCAGGGCGGGGACGACCGTGCGGTCGAGCCGGTCGGAGAGCGCCTGCTGGTCCTTGTCGGAGGTGACGGAGAGGACCACGGTCGGGATGTCGTCCGTGGAGCCCGCGACGACCTGCGGGTCCACGTCGTCGGGGAGCTCGGCCCCGGCGCGGTTCACGGCCTGCTGGACATCGGCGACGAGCTGCTTGGAGCCACTGCCGTAGTCGAACTGGGCCATGATCACGGCGTTGCCCTCGCTCGCCGTGGAGGTGATGCCGGTAATGCCGTCGACCGCGTCGATCGAGGACTCGAGGGGTTCGACGACCTGCTTTTCGACCACATCGGGGGACGCGCCCTGGTACGGGGCGAGGACGGAGACCATCGGCAGTTCGATGGAGGGCAGCAGCTGCTGCTTGAGCTGAGGTATCGCGATCGCGCCGAAGACAAGCGCGATGATGGATATCAGCCCGATCAGGGCCCGTTGGGCGAGGCTGAAGCGGGACAGCCAGGACATGGTGGTCTCTCTCTGTGGCGTACTGCGCAGGAAGGGGCACCGGCCGGCCGGTGCCCCCTACACGATCTGCCATGTCCAGGGCAGGAATCGTCACTCCGAGGACCCGTTCTTATACGGCGCATACTGCGGGCGCAGTACGTTGCGCCCGCACTCACTCCACCCTTGGACGTACCAGGCCCGATTCGTAGGCAATGACGACGAGTTGCGCCCGGTCACGGGCGCCCAGCTTTGCCATCGCACGGTTCACATGGGTCTTCACGGTGAGCGGGCTGACTTCGAGGCGCTCGGCGATCTCGTCGTTCGAATGCCCGCCCGCGACCTGCACGAGGACCTCGCGCTCGCGCCCGGTGAGCGCGTCGAGGCGCTCGGCGCGCGCCCCGCCGTCATCGTCCGAACTATCGCTCTGCGCGAGGAACTTGGCGATCAGGCCCTTGGTCGCCGCCGGGGAGAGAAGGGCGTCGCCCGCGGCCGCGATCCGGATCGCGCCGAGCAGTTCGTCCGGCTCCGCGCCCTTGCCGAGGAAGCCGGAGGCACCGGCGCGCAGCGACTGCACCACGTACTCGTCGACCTCGAAGGTCGTCAGCATGACCACCCGTACGTGGGCCAGGGCGGGGTCGGCGCTGATCAGGCGGGTGGCGGCGAGGCCGTCCATGCCGGGCATGCGGATGTCCATCAGGACGACGTCGGCGGACCGGGTCTTCGCGAGCTCGACGGCCTCCGCGCCGTCCGACGCCTCGGCGACGACCTCCATGTCGGGCTCGGAGTTGACGAGCACCTTGAACGCGCTGCGCAGCAAGGCCTGATCGTCGGCCAGCAGCACCCGGATCGTCACGCGGTCCCTCCCTCTGCCGGGGTGACCGGCTTTGCCGTGACGGGCAGGATCGCATGGACGCGGAACCCGCCGCCGTAGCGGGGTCCCACGGTGCAGCGGCCGCCCAGGGCGCTGACGCGCTCGCGCATGCCGATCAGACCGTGCCCGCCGCCGTCGCTCTCCCTGCTCTCATCGCCCTTGTCGCCCGCCCCGTCGTCCAGGATCGTGACCTCGACGTTCGGTCCTACGCGGATGACGCTGACCTCGGCCTTGGCGCCCGTCCCCGCGTGCTTCTGCACGTTCGTGAGGGCTTCCTGGATGATGCGGTAGGCGGCCAGGTCGACTCCGGCGGGCAGGTTCGACGCCGCGTCGCCGCTGGTCACCTCCACGGGGAGGCCCGCGTGGCGGAAGGTCTCGACGAGGTCGTCGAGGCGGGCCAGGCCGGGGGCGGGTTCGGTGGGCGCCTCGGGGTCGCCGGTCTGCCGCAACAGGCCGACGGTGGCGCGCAGTTCGTTGAGGGCGGAGCGGCTTGCGTCCCGCACGTGGGAGAGGGCTTCCTTGGCCTGGTCGGGCCGCTTGTCCATGACGTGGGCCGCGACCCCGGCCTGGACGTTGACGAGGGCGATGTGGTGGGCCACCACGTCGTGCAGATCGCGGGCGATACGCAGCCGCTCCTCGGCGACGCGGCGCCGGGCCTCCTCCTCGCGGGTACGTTCCGCGCGTTCGGCGCGCTCGCGGATGGCGTCCACGAAGGCGCGGCGGCTGCGGACGGCGTCACCGGCGGCCGCGGCCATGCCGGTCCAGGCGAAGATGCCGAGGTTCTCCTGGGCGTACCAGGGCAGCGGGCCCGTCAGCATCGCGACTCCGGTGAGCCCGGTCATGGTGACCAGGCCGATGCGCCAGGTGGTGTGGCGGTTGGTGCGGGCGGCGACGGTGAAGAGCGCGATGACCGCGCTCATGACGACGCCGCCGCGGAACTCGCCGGTGACCAGGTCGGCGACGGTGAAGCCACAGGTCGCGGCGAGCACTACCCAGGGGGCGCGGCGGCGGAAGACCAGCGCGGTGGCGCCGAGCGTCATCAGGACCAGGCTGAGCGCGCTCGGGGTGCGGGTGCCCCAGCTGGGGCCGCCGTCATGGCCGTACGGCTCGACGAAGGAACCGATGACCATGCATACGAGGACGGCTGCCGCGAGGGCGGCGTCCACGGCCAGGGGGTGCGCCTTGGCCCAGCAACGGCCTCGCACGAGAGTGGTCACGCCTTGAACGGTACGGGGCCCTGCGGGCTGCTGGGACCGGGTCTGGCCGCTCGGCCCTGCGGGCGGCGCCCCTGTCTCTGCCGGTGCTTGCCGATCGGCCTCTGCGTGCCGGGCACCTTCCGTGCGCCCGGGGGCGCGGATTTCCCTGCGGGGTTCGCTCTGCCCTGCGGGGTTCGCTGTAGTGATCCTGGCCCACGGCTTCGCGGCGGAGCGGGGGCGGGGATTTCCCTGCGCGGCTCGCTCTGGTGATCCTGGACCACCGCTTCGCGGCGGAATTTTCCCGCCCACCCGCCCGATTACCCGGCGATCTTGGATTCGACGCGGGGCAAACGGGTGGGCGGGCGGGAAAAGCCCGGCGCGAAGCGCCGGGACAGGAAAGCCGCGCAGACGGAACTCAACAGAGACGGGCATCCGTCAGGCAAGCGCCGGGACGGGACAGCCGTGCGGACGGAGCTCAACCGAGACGGCACCCGTCAGCCAACCGCCGGGGCAGGGCATCGTCGCTCTGCAGGCCCCCGGCCAGAACTAGCCCGGGATCAGGCCGTCGTCGCTCAGCATTTCGCGGACCTCGTCCAGCGTCGCCTCCGGTGACGGGAGGATCAGCTCCGAGGGTTCCAGGGCATCGTCCGGGAGGGGCTCGCCCAGCTCCCGGACCTTGTCCAGCAACGCACCAAGCGTCCGGCGGAAGCCGGACTCGTCGCCGCCCTCCATCTCGGAGAGCAACTCGTCGTCCAGCTTGTTCAGTTCGGTGAAGTGGCTGTCGGCCAGCTTCACCTGCCCCTCCCCCATGATCCGTACGATCATGTCGCCCTCCTCGGACGTGAGCGGTGTGGCTGCTGCGTACGCCTACTGCTTGTCGAAACGCGGAGTGTCCTGCGGCTGCTTGGACGGGGCCTGTCCCTGCGTGCCGCCCTCGATCGCCGGCTTCGCCGCCGATGAACCGCCCGCGAGCTCGGCCTTCATCCGCTGCAGTTCCAGCTCTACATCAGTACCACCGGAGAGGCGATCCAGCTCGGACTGGATGTCGTCCTTGGCGAGCCCGGAGGAGTCGTCGAGAGCACCGGAGGCCAGGAGCTCGTCGATCGCGCCCGCCCGCGCCTGGAGCTGCGCGGTCTTGTCCTCGGCACGCTGGATCGCCATGCCGACGTCGCCCATCTCCTCGGAGATGCCGGAGAAGGCCTCGCCGATCCGGGTCTGCGCCTGGGCCGCGGTGTACGTGGCCTTGATCGTCTCCTTCTTCGTGCGGAAGGCGTCGACCTTGGCCTGGAGGCGCTGCGCCGCGAGGGTGAGCTTCTCCTCCTCACCCTGGAGCGTCTGGTGCTGCGTCTCCAGGTCGGTCACCTGCTGCTGAAGGGCCGAACGCCGCGAAAGGGCCTCGCGGGCCAAGTCCTCACGGCCGAGGGCGAGGGCCTTGCGGCCCTGGTCCTCAAGAGTGGAGGACTGCTTCTGGAGCTGGCTCAGCTGCAGTTCGAGGCGCTTGCGCGAGGTCGCCACATCGGCGACACCGCGGCGCACCTTCTGCAACAGCTCAAGCTGTTTCTGGTACGAGTAATCGAGGGTTTCGCGCGGGTCCTCGGCCCGGTCAAGGGCCTTGTTCGCCTTCGCGCGGAAGATCATCCCCATACGCTTCATGACACCGCTCATGGGCTTCGCGCGCCCCCTTCTGACGGACTTCCGGCTCCAGGTACTGCTCAGAACCCACAGTACGGGCCCTGCATCCATTACCGCACTGTTCGCGAGCGGATGCGCTCATCCCCAAGGACGACTGCGTCCGGTCCAGCTCCGGCGTAGGGAGTAGGTGCACCCCCAAGAACCGCCGGAAAACCGCTTGTAAACCACACGGAACATCCCTTTAGACACACAATCAAGACGCCCGGTGTTGCCGGATCGTTCCCCATCGGGCGGGGGTCCACACGTTCTCACCCCGTACCCTTGGGTTTTGTGTTCCGTAGCCGATCCAAGGACGAGAAGGCCCCGGCGAGCAAGGCCCCGGTGACCGACTCCCAGCAGCCCCGTGACCCCGAGGCCCCCAAGGGCCGCCCCACGCCCAAGCGCAGTGAGGCCCAGACCCAGCGACGCAGCGTGGCCAACACGCCTGTGACGCGCAAGGAGGCGGCGAAGCGGCAGCGCAGTGAACGCCGCGTCCAGATGGACAAGCAGCGTCAGGCGCTCGCCAGCGGTGACGAGCGCTATCTGCCGGCCCGCGACAAGGGTCCGGTGCGCAAGTTCGCCCGCGACTTCGTCGACTCGCGGTTCTGCATCGCCGAGTTCTTCCTGCCGCTCGCCGTGATCATCCTCGTACTGAGCATGGTCCGGATCCCGCAGCTGCAGAACATCGCGCTGCTGCTCTGGCTCTTCGTGATCGTCCTGATCATCGTGGACTCGGTGACGACGGCGGTCCGCCTGAAGAAGCGCCTGAACGAGCGCTTCCCGAGCGAGAGCAAGAAGGGCGCCGTCGCCTACGCCCTGATGCGTACGCTCCAGATGCGCCGACTGCGACTGCCGAAGCCGCAGGTCAAGCGCGGAGAGCGGCCCTGAGCGGTTTCGCCGGCGGGGCAGCAGCGTGGCTGGAGATACTGGGCGGCCTTCGCAATGCCGTACGCCAGGAGCTGGTGACCCGGCAGCTCGATGAGCAGATAGCCGGGCGCTTCCCCGTGGGGCAGCGGCTGCGCGTGCTCGACGTGGGCATGGGCCAGGGCACGCAGGCGCTGCGGCTAGCCCGCGCCGGGCACAAGGTGACGGGCGTCGAGCAGGACTCGGCGATGGTGGCCGCGGCCCGTGCCGCGCTCGGCGCCGAGCCCGAGGGAATCCAGGGGCGCGTGCGCATCGTCGAGGGCGACGGGCACGACACCGGCGTGCATTTCCTGCCGGGCAGCTTCGACGTCGTCCTTTGCCACGGCGTGCTGATGTACGTCGAGGAGCCGGACGCGCTGCTCGCGGGCCTCGCGCGGATGCTGGCCCCCGGCGGGCTGCTCTCCCTCCTCGTACGGAACGCGGACGCGCTGGCCATGCGGCCGGGGATGGCCGGGGACTGGGCGGGGGCGATGGGTGCCTTCGACTCCACCGTGTACCGCAATCGGCTCGGCCTTCAGGCGCGGGCGGATCGACTCGACGCGGTGAAGGCGTCCCTTGCCGGGATCGCGGCGCCGCTGCATGCCTGGTACGGCGTGCGGGTCTTCACCGACGGCGCGGCGGACGACGCGGTGGCGCCGGATGACGCGGAGTTGGCGGCGCTGCTTGCCGCGGAGGAGCGGGCCGGGCGTACCGACCCCTATCGGCGGGTGGCCGCGTTGCTGCACGTCTGCGGTGTGCGGGACTGACGACTGACTGAACCGCCGCTTCGCGGCGGATCTTTCCCGCTCACCCACCCGATTGCCCCGCATTCAGGGCGACATATTGGGGTGAACGGGACACTCGATTCATGACTGTCTCGCGTACCCGTCACGTCACCGTCGCCGTTGTCGCCGCCGCAGGCCTTCTCCTCGGCGGCTGCTCCGGATCCGGTTCCGGGGACTCCGGTGAGTCCACCACTCAGGCCGCCCCCATGGCGGCGAACGATCTGCAGGGCGACTACCAGCAGGTGATCAAGAACGTCCTGCCGTCGGTCGTCCAGATCGACGCCTCCGACAGCCTCGGCTCCGGCGTCGTCTACGACGACAAGGGCCATGTCGTCACCAACGCCCATGTCGTGGGCAAGGAACGGACCTTCAAGGTCACGACGGCCACCGGGGAACAGGCGCTCACCGCGAAGCTCGTCAGCTCCTACCCCGAGCAGGATCTCGCCGTGATCAAGCTCGACAACCCCCCGAGCGGGCTCAAGGCCGCGAAGTTCGGGGACTCCACGAAGGCCGAGGTCGGGCAGATCGTGCTCGCCATGGGTTCGCCGCTCGGCCTGTCGTCCAGCGTCACGCAGGGCATCGTCTCCGCCACCGGCAGGACCGTCAGCGAGGGCCGCTCGGAAGGCGCCACCGGTGCCACCATCGCGAACATGGTGCAGACGTCAGCCGCGATCAACCCGGGCAACAGCGGCGGCGCCCTGGTCACCCTCGACAGCGAGGTCATCGGCATTCCGACGCTCGCCGCCACCGACCCCGACATGGGTGGCAGCGCGGCGCCCGGCATCGGGTTCGCGATCCCGTCCTCGATGGTGAAGACGGTCGCCGACCAGATCATCAAGGACGGCAAGGTCACCGACTCGGGCCGGGCCGCACTCGGCATCACGGGACGCACGGTCCTCGGTGACGACTACAAACCCGCCGGTGTCGCCGTCGTCGAGGCACAGAAGGACGGCGGCGCGGCCAAGGCGGGCATCGAGGCCGGCGACATCATCACCGAGCTGGGCGGTACGGAGATCACCACGATCACCTCGCTCTCCGAGACGCTCGCCGGGGAGAAGCCGGGCGACAAGGCGCAGGTGGCGTACACACGGGACGGCGCCGAGAAGACCGCCGATCTCACGCTGGGCGAGATGTAGGCACCACGAGCGCTGCGAGCACCACGAGCACTGCGAGAGGGGGGTGG
>NZ_JBHTSF010000029.1:0-77529 GCF_042795295.1 Streptomyces sp. NPDC056486 | reverse complement strand
CGACTCAGGCAAATGCCTGAGTCGCGGGCGAACCACCCCCGGGTCTACCGCCACTTCGGGCCATCGGCCGCGAACCGGGCATGCGCGGGGCAGGGGCGGGATATCCAATGCGCTGTGACTGTGCGTCAGCCAGTCATGTACGGACGGAGACCGCTGTGGACGATTCCAGCCTCAAGGCACTGCTCGAGCACCTTCCCGTGTTCTGGTGGGAAGTCGACGAGCCGTGGCGGGTCCTTGAGCGGGGAGGCGGTGCCTTCGCCGACACGGGTACGGCGCAGCGCTTCCTGGACCGGATGCGCCAGGAACTCTCGGCCCCGGGGCATCCGCCGGAGGAGGGCCGCTGGCAGGCCCGGTTCGACGGCCGCACTTTCGACGTCAGCTGGCCCCTGGACGAGAGCGGCGCCCACAGCCGTACGCGCGGTCTGGCGGTGGAGGTCGATGCCCCGGCAGCGGCCCCCCGCCGGTACGCGGCCTTCGCGGAACTCGTGGACCTCGCCCCGGCCGCCGCCTTCATCCGGGACTGTGACGGGCGCTACCTGTGGGCCAACCACGCCTACGCCCACCTTTACGGCACCGTTCCGGAGCAAGTTGTCGGCAAGTACATCGAGGACTTCGACGCGCCCGCCGATGCCGACCAATTCCGCGCCCTCGACCAGGAGATCCTCACGCGGGGGACGGCGGTGCGCCACACCCTCGGCTACCGACGCCAGGACGGCAGCGCGGGCCGGGCGGTGGGCCACCGCTTCCCCGTACGAGAGAACGGGCAGACCTGCGTCGCGGGCATCTACGTGGATGTCACGGACCACCTGCGCGCCATGGTCCAGCGCCAGGAGGCCGAGGAGAACCTGCAGGCCCTGCGCGACCACAGCGGCCTGCCCTGTGCGCTCCTTTCGGCGAACGGACGCGTGGTCGAGGCGAGCGCGGCGGCCGCCGAACTGTTCCGCCTCAGCCTGCCCGACCTGGTCGGCCGCCGCGTGCACACCCTGCTCGCCCCCGAGCCCGACCTCGACCGGCTGCACCGCAGGTGGAAAGGCCTGATAGCCCGCCGCGTCAGACGGGTGGAGACCTCCGCGGTGCTCGTCGACACCCAGGGGCTGCAGCGCCGCGCGCAGCTCCACCTGACGACGATCGGCCATTCCGCAGCCCGGGCCCGGCACGTCTGGGCCGTCGTCACCCACCAGAGCCTCGCCCACGAAGCCCATCCGTCGCTCACCGCCGCGCAGATCCGCATCCTCTCTCTCCTGGCGGAAGGCAGCAGCAACGGCGACATCGCCACCTCGCTGCAGCTGTCCCGGCAGACGGTCGATTACCACCTCAGCCGTCTGCGCCAACTCCTGGGCGCCGCGACCCGCCCCGCCCTCGTCGCCCGCGCCTACGTCCTCGGCATCCTCGCCCCCCGCGCCTGGCCCCCGCGTTCAGCGACGGCGGCTCATCCGTTCAGCACCGTCTGACGAGCATGGGCCGTCCGGCCCGGGGGCTTCCCGTCCAAGGCCTCGGCGGATCGCGATCTCCACGGGGGAGTACGCGCCGTCGGCCCGCTCCACTTCGTACGGCGCGGCCGGCATCAGCGGCGGCTGAGCCATGAAGCGCGGCCGCATCCCGTGGTGCGGCTGCGCCGCGTGCACCAGGAACGGGTGGCACAGGAAGACGTCGCCCGGGGACCCGGTGGCGAGGGCGAGCGGCCGGTGGTCGGACGCCGCCACCAGGTCGGGGGCGAGGGCCAGGCCGCTCGCCCCCTCCTCCTCGTACGTCTCAAGGACTTTCGGCACGTCGAGGTGCGAGCCGACGCGGATCCGGGTCGGGGCGTCCTCTTCACCGACCTCGCTGAACAGGAACAGCATCAGCAACGCCCGGCCCCGGGAGCGCAGATTGGTGAAGTACCAGCTCTCGCCTTCCGGCAGATAGCTCCCCTCGATGTGCCAGCCCGCGTCGTCCGGCTCCTCCTCGTGCGGGAAGCGCAGCGGGAACGTGCCCAGTGAGTAGCGCGGCTCCCAGCGTCCCGCGCCGACGAGCAGGTCGTACGCGCGGTGCAGGGCCGGGGAGTTGGGTGCGGCGGCGAACGGCCCTTGCGCCATGCCGGCCACCCAGTGCACGGGCTGTGTCCACGTCGCCGGATCGTCCGGGTTGACGCCCGTCTCCCGCCACAGCAGCCGCGCGCAGTCCGCGGCCACGCGCGGCGCGACGGCGCCCTCCAGCTTCACGAAGCCGTCGCGGAGAAAGTGGGTCACCAAGGTCGTGTCATCCATGCCGTCATCGTGCGGCGAGACGGGTCCCCGTCACCCGACATCTTCCGCACCGCCTTTGTCGGGTGTTCCGAGCCCTCAGGGTCACCGGCCTGACGGTCGGATCGTGAGGGGATCCAGTCCGAGGAAGGCTGCGGTTCTGATGTAGACGGTGCGGGCGAGAGCGTCGTTCAGGGCTAGCCGCGAGGGGGTGTCCGGCTGGGATTCGCTGAAGAAGCCGCCGCTGGGGCGCGGTGCGGGCGAGGCGCGGGCGAGCCAGACCGGGGTCTGCACACCTTCGTCCGGGGTGATGGAGAACGGACGGAACAGTGGGGCGGTCAGCCGCATCAGGCCGCCGGCGTTGCTGTTCATCGCGGTGCCTTTGACCATGCCGGGATTGGCGTTGTAGAGGCTCATGCCGTCGGGCAGGCGGCGCGCCAGTTCTCGGGAGGCCAGGAGGCTGACGAGCTTGCTCGTCGCGTAGACGTTGATCTGGTGGTAGAAGCGCTTGCTCCACGATGTCCCCGTGACATCCGGATCGGCGGCGTCGAGCTTGCCGCGCTTCTCCACGAACGAGGACATGTTGATGATCCGCGCTTCGGGCGTGAGCGCCCCTTCGGCCAGGAGGGCGTGGGTGAGCAGGAACGGGGCGTGGTGATTGAGCGCATAGGTGCGTTCCACACCGTCCGGCGTCTGCTCGTACCGGGGGAACGCCGCCCCCGCGTTGTTGATGAGGACGTCCACCGGGTGGCTGTCGGCGGCCAGTTCCGCTGCCAGCGCCCGTACCTGCGACCACTGTTCCAGGTCGGCGGTGTACGTCCTCGGCGGTGCCGCGTCACTGCCCGCAGGGGCCAGGCCGCGCAGGCTGTCGGCGGCGGCCCGGGTGCGTGTCGCGTCCCGGCCGACGAGGACGACGCTCTGCCCGGCCTTGACCAGGTGCCGCGCCGTCACCAGACCCAGGCCGGAGGCTCCGCCCGTGACGACCGTGATCTTGCCGTTCATCACAGTTCCTTTCGGGGGCCGTCGATCGCTTCGCGGAGGAGCGTGTGCAGGCGCAGCCTGCTCTCGTGGTCGAGGCGGGCGAAGGGGGAGTGTTCGGTGGTGTGCCGGATGACGCGATCACGCAGCGCGCATCCCTCGGGGGTGAGCTGGATGACTTTCGCGCGGCGGTCGACGGGGTGGGGCACACGACGGACCAGACCGCGCTTCTCGAGCCGGTCGATCATCGATGTGGCGGTCGAGGCGTCGCACTGCAAGAGGTCGGCCAGACGGCGCGCGGTCATTTCGTGCCCGCGGCTCAGCCTCCACAGCGTATCGGTCTGAGTGTCGGTCAGCCCCACTTCCCGAGCCAGCTCCTTGAGCTCGGTATGCACTTGGGAGCGGATCGCGAACAGGTAGTCGTGGAGCTCTTCGGTCAGCTGCCGGTCATCCATGACCACCAAACTACATGGAAAATCCAATCATGGGAAAATCCATGCAGTTTGCTGTCCTTGATGGGGCGCTCAGAAGCGGTCCGGGGCGTCCCGCTTCTGGTTCTTCCGCGTCTTTGAGTTCGAGGCGGCCGTCGCCTCGCAGGTCACGTCCTTCGCGGGGAGCTTGCCGGTGCGCAGGTAGTCGTTGACCGCGCCGTCCGTGCACGCGTTGCCGTTCGGGTAGACACCGTGGCCCTCGCCGCCGAGGACGGTGACCATTTTCGATCCCTTCAGGTCGGCGTGCAGGGCCTGACCGCTGGGCAGCGGGGTCTGCGGGTCCCACTCGTTCTGGACGATCAGGGAGCCGACCTTGTTGTTCACCTTGGTCGCCGGTTCCGCGGACTTGTCCCAGAAAGCGCAGGGCTTGACGCTGGACACGAAGTCACCGAAGAGCGGGTAACGGCCCTTGTCCTTGACGGCGTCCCGTCGGTAGCTCTCAGGATCGCGGGACCACGCGGCCGAGTTGTCGCCGCACACCACGGCCCAGAGGCTCGCCATCGCGTTGTCGGACGGCACTTCGGCGGCGCCGGCGGGGGTGCCTTCCTTCCCGGCCCCCTCGAATCCGGTGAACGCCGTGAGCTTCTTCGCGGAGGTCGCCGAGGTCGCCGAGGTCATCGAGGTCGCGGAGGCGGGCTTGCCGGCCGCGGCCTTCTTCAGTTCCACGACCCCCTCGGTGGCGGACTCGGGCGTGAAGATCGCCTCGCGCATACCGCTGCGGATGTCATCACCGGTGGTCGGCTGCCCGTCCACCTCGATGGGCTTCTCGTCGGCCTGCGAGACCAGGTCCCACAAGGTCCGGTCGACTTCCTTCGGGGTGTCACCGAGGTCGTACTTCTCCGAGCGCTCGGCGGCCCACTCGGTCCACCGGTCGAACGCGGGCTCGGCGCCGGCCGCCCACCACTGCATCATCCCCCGCCAGGCGCGCGCCGGATCGACCGCGCTGTCCAGCACGAACCGGTCGGCCCGGCCCGGGAAGAGCTGGGTGTAGACGGCGCCCAGGTAGGTGCCGTAGGAGGTACCCACGTACGAGATCTTCTTCTCACCCAGGATCGCCCGGAGCAGGTCCATGTCGCGTGCGGTGTTGCGCGTGGTGATGTGCCGGAGCGTCTCACCCGACTTCTCCCTGCACTTGTTCGCGACGCCGCGCGCCCAGGCGACGTCCTTGCCGAACGTCTCCTCCTTGTACGGCCGCAGCCAGTTCTCCCCCTCCTCCGGCTTCAGGGCGCAGGAGACCGGGCTGCTCTGTCCCACACCGCGCGGGTCGAAGCCGATGAGGTCGTACTTCTGCTGTGTGGACTCGGGGAGCCTGTCCCGCATCCCCATCGGCATGTAGCGCCCCGTCATCCCCGGGCCGCCGGGGTTGGAGAGCAGGACGCCGTGCCGCTTGCCGGGCGCGGTGCTCTTGATCCGGGATATGGCCAGTTCGATGTGCTTGCCCCCGGGGGCCCGATAGTCCAGGGGGACTTGGATCGTGGCGCACTCGAACTCCACCGAAGAGTCGGCGTCACACCGCTTCCACTGAGGCTTCTGCTTCACATAACGGTCCAGCGCGCCCTTGGCGGCGGCGGACGGGGTGGCGGCCGGAGCAGCGGCCGGAGCAGTGGTCGGAGCGGCGGTGGCTGTCGAGGTGGCGAGCACGGGAGCCAGCGTTGCCGTGACGCTGACAGCCAACAGGGACCCCAGACATCGTCTACGCACGTAATCGTTCCTTCGAGTCGCGTGTTCGGACAGGAACGATCATTCCGGTGACGTACGTCGGTGACATCCGCCGGGCGGCCCCAACTCCCGTACATCCTGGGAGGGATGCGACGGACGTACATGATCCTTTGGTCGTAGGCGAGCGGACTTGGTGAATCACCGCATCGGTTTCACGCCAACCTCCGCCATGTATACGGCGTTTGCAGGAATGAAGCCTCCGAGGGTGGATAGCGATGCCCTCGACACCTCGACCCAAGTTCGCCCGGACATAACCGGGCGAACCAGTCATAGCCCGAACGCGAGCTCCACAAACGAGCCACATAAGAGAAGAATCCCCACAATTGAAGGGTTCTCCATCATCGTGCAACCGGCCCAAGAATTCGGCGACAACCCTGTCGAAGTACGAGAAACCGGGCACTACACGGAGGAATACGTACCCAGCTTCGTCGAGAAGTGGGACTCACTCATAGATTGGGAGAAACGGGCGGAGAGCGAGGGGTCGTTCTTCGTCGACCTGCTGCGCAAGCGGGGTGTGCGAAGCGTCCTCGACGTCGCGACGGGCACCGGATTCCACTCGGTGCGCCTGCTCGCCACGGGGTTCGAGACCGTCAGCGCCGACGGCAGTGCCGAGATGCTGTCCATGGCCTTCGCGAACGGTATGAAGAGGGGCGGCCACATCATGCGGGTCGTCCAGGCCGACTGGCGCTGGCTCAACCGCGATGTGCACGGCGAGTACGACGCCATCGTCTGTCTCGGCAACTCCTTCACGCATCTGTTCTCGGAGCGCGACCGCCGCAAGGCGCTCGCCGAGTTCTACGCGATGCTCAAGCACGACGGCATCCTGGTCCTCGACCAGCGCAACTACGACGCGATGCTGGACGACGGCTACACCAGCAAGCACAGGTACTACTACTGCGGTGAGGACGTCGCCGTGGAGCCTGAGTACGTCGACGAGGGGCTGTGCCGCATGCGGTACAAGTTCCCGGACGACTCCGTGTACCACCTCAACATGTTCCCGCTGCGCAAGGATTACACCAGGAAGCTCATGACGGACGTGGGCTTCCAGCGGGTGGAGACGTACGGAGACTTCCAGCACACGTACCGCGGCGATGACCCGGACTTCTTCGTGCATGTGGCGGAGAAGGAGTACCGCACGGAGGACGAGCAGAGCGGCGCCTACACCGGCGCGGTCGGCACCGCCCGCAGCTACTACAACTCGCCCGACGCGGACACCTTCTACGCCAAGGTGTGGGGCGGCGAGGACATCCACATCGGCCTCTACGAAAATCCCCGCGAATCGATCGCGGACGCCAGCCGCCGCACGGTCCAGCGGATGGCCGGCAAGCTGTCTCTGACCGGGGAGTCGGTGGTCCTCGACCTGGGCTCGGGCTTCGGCGGCTCCGCCCGTCAACTGGCCGAGGGGCAAGGCTGCCGGGTGATCGCGCTCAACCTGAGCGAGGTCGAGAACCAGCGCCACAAGGAGCTCAACGCGGGCCGCGGCCTCACCGACCGCATCGACGTCGTGGACGGTTCCTTCGAGGACATTCCGTACGGCGACGGTGAGGTCGATGTCGTCTGGTCCCAGGACGCCTTCCTGCACAGCGGAAACCGCGTCAAGGTCCTGGAGGAGATCGCCCGGGTACTCCGGCCCGGCGGCCACCTGATCTTCACCGACCCGATGGCCGCGGACGACTGCCCGGCGGGTGTGCTGCAGCCGATCCTCGACCGTATCCACCTGGACGACATGGGCTCACCCGGCTTCTACCGGCGGGAGTTGTCCAGGCTCGGCTTCACCCCTGCCGAGGGCACGGACGGCGGCTTCGAGGAGCACGCCGAACAGTTGACCACGCATTACGCACGCGTGCTTGAGGAGACGGCACGGCAGGAGGCGGACGGTCTGGCCCGGCAGATCAGCCACGACTATCTGTCCCAGATGAAGAAGGGCCTCGGTCACTGGATCGACGGGGGCCGCCAAGGGCACCTGACGTGGGGCATCTTCCACTTCGTGCGCGACTGATCGGCTGAGCGGTGCCTGCGCGCGGCGGTCGAGACGGCTCTACGTCTGGCCGTCGCGCGCGGGCGGGCACCCTCGGGGCGGCAAACTCAGACCCTGGCGCGTGTCACACCGCCCGGGGAGAACGCCGGAGGCCGGGTTGTCAGTGGCGGCTGGCAGGATGAATGGATGGGGATCAACGACGTGCCGCGCCATCCGATAAGCCAGCAGCGTTCGGAGCAGGCCATCGGCGACAAGACGGACCGTGTTCAATGCCGTTTCGAGGACGTCTACTACCACGAGTACCCGCTGCGCGAGATGTTGTCGGAGCTCGGCGAGGAGCTGCTCGACCACGTTGCCGCACGCAGCGTGCACGATCCCGACCTCCAGGACGAACGCACCCGGCTCGCTCTGACCACGGCGGCCGAATCGCTCTTCGGCGTACTGGAGCTTGGCTGCTGCCCGGGCGGCGACTGGGAGATCCCTTTCCCGCTCACCCGCACGCGCTTCAGCAGCGAGGAGAAGGACTTCGACGAGATGCGGGACGCGACCGACACGATCACCGCCCGCACTTGGGTCGAAGCGTTCGACATCTGTGTGGCCAGCGGTCTGGTGGGGGACTGGGAGCGGGTGATCGGGCTGCTGCTCCGACAGGATTACGCCCCCATGCTGCACAAGAACTTGCCCTATGCGCAGCGTGACTCGGTCTCCGACCCGGCCGACCTCGCGCACATGGACGCCCTGTGCGGCTATCTGACCCCGTCCCGGGGTCATCTCCCCCGGGACTGGCCGCAGGTGCCGCTGTGCAAGCCATCCATCGACGAGCGGCTCGACGCGGCGCTGGCCCTGGACGCCGCCGGAGCGACGAGCCCCGACCAGCGGCTGCTGCGCATCCTGCTCCGGGACGACCAGGCCGCCTTCGAGCACGCGCTGCACCAACGCCTGGTGGAGCACCGCGTCGGCGTCGGCGATGATCCCGCGCCCCGGAGCCTGCTGCCGCTGGGCGCCATCGCCCTGGCCGCGCTCGCCGTGCAGGTGCACGGCTGGAACCTGCGGATCAAGTCCGGCTATCTGCCTGCCTCGCTGCTGACCGCCCCCGTGCCACCGAAGCCTGAGGCCCATGTCTGAGAACCCCTCCTCTCCAGCACCGACCGCGGTGCGGCTCCCTCGGTACACGAAGACGGAGCAGGACGAGATCCTCGGCGACGGCGATGATCCCTTCGGTGTTGCCGCGGCCGGCTTGGCCTGGCTGCCCAAAGAAGAACACTTCGGCATCAGACACGGCGACCGGCTCGTGGCACACGCCGGTCTGCTGCGGCTGCCGGTTGCGGTCGGCGACGCCGAGACAGAGGTGATCGGCGTCGGTGGCGTGGCCGTCGCCCCCGACATGCAAGGCCAGGGGCTCGCTCGGCTCGTCCTCACGGCGGCACTCGACCACGCGCGCACGATGGGCCCTCGGCACGCGCTCCTGTTCTGCAGACCTCCCCTCGTGCCGCTTTATCAGCGCCTCGGATGGCACCCGCTCGACAAGGACGTACTCGTCGAACAACCCGAAAGCCGCCTGGTGACCATGCCGCTGCGGACCATGGTGACGCCCCTGCGCGACAACGCGTACTGGCCTGCGGAGCCAGTGCGTCTGTTCTCGCTCCCGATGTGAGGCCGCTGTCGCGGCCGCCTCGGCGGCACCGTGGTCGGTGATCGAGCGGCCTAGTCGTTGCTCGCTCCCGAATTCGGCGGCGTGCACTCCGTGTTCACCGTGACGCGCCTGACCCGGCCGTCGGCAGGTAGCGCGGTGCTCGCCAGGCCTTCAGTCGGTGCTCCACTGCGGCGCCCAAGGACAGGAGCTTGGTGTCCTGGTGGTCACCGGCCATCAGGAGCAGGCCGACCGGCAGTTCGTTCACGGACCCGGCGGGCACGGAGAGGGACGGATATCCGGCGACGGCCGCCGGTGTGGAGGACGGGATGACGTCGTTGTCGCCGCGCGCGCAGTCGGTCGTCCAGGCGGGCGGGTTGGTGGGCGCGGCGATGGCGTCCAGGTGATGGGCGGCCACGGTCTCGTCGATGGAGCGCCGGGACAGGTCCTTCAACTCGGCGCGCATAGCAAGGTATTTGGGGTCGGTGGTGGGCGGCGCGGCGAGCGCCTGCTCGAACAGCTCCTGGCCGGCGAAACAGGTCTGTTCCTCGGAGTGGCCGCGGTTGAACTCGATCAGCTCGGCGAGATTTCGGGGTCCTTCGCGCGTACCGAGGTAGGCGTCGATGTCCCGGTGGAACTCGCTGAGCAGCGCCGGGAATTCGAGTTCGGCGAGCCGCGCCTGATACGGGGGTGTCACCTCGACGATCACGGCACCGGCCTTGCGCAGCTTCTTCGCCGTACGGCTCATCACCGCGTCCACGTCGGATCCGAGCGAGGGCAGGCGCCACAGGCCGATCCGCTTGCCGCGGAGGCTGGTGCCGTCACCGCGCGAGCCCTTGCCACCCGAGCTCTTGCCACCTGAGCTCTTGCCACCGCTCAGCACCGAAAGAGTGAGCGCGGTGTCGATCACGTTGCGTGCCATGGGTCCGGCCGTGTCCTGCTCGGCGGAGATCGGCACCACGCCCGACTGGCTTACCAGGCCGAGGCTTGGCTTGTGGCCGACGATGCCGTTCATCCCGGCCGGGCACACGATGGAGCCGTCCGTCTCGGTGCCGATCGCCACCTGCGACAACGACGCGGCGAGCGCGGCGGCCGATCCTGCGGAGGACCCGCACGGATTCCGGTCGAGGACGTAGGGGTTGTTGGTCTGCCCGCCCACCGCCGACCATCCCGAAGTCGGCTTGGCCGCGCGGAAGTTGGCCCACTCGGACAGATTGGTCTTGCCGAGTATCACCGCCCCCGCCTTCCGTAGCCGGGTCACCAGTGCGGCATCGGTGTCGGGCGGGCTCCCGGCGAGCGCGAGCGACCCGGCCGTCGTCAGCATGTCGCGGGTGTTCACGTTGTCCTTGAGCAGGACGGGGATGCCGTCGAGCGGCCCAAGGGTCTCGCCCCGCCGGTGCCTGGCGTCGCTGGCGGCCGCCTGGCGCAGGGCCGTCGGGCTGGTCCGCAGCACCGAGTGAATCTTGGGATCGACGTTCTCGATCCGCCGCAGGTAGGCCAGGGTCAGTTTCGACGAGGTCAGCGAACCGCCCGCCATGCGCGCCTGTAACTCCGGAATCGTCACGGTGTCCAGGTCGACCCCGGATGCGAGCGGTGACCCGGTCGGCGGCGACGAACTGTCGGTGCCACGCTCGGCAGCTTGCGCACCAGTATTCGGTACGCCTGTCAGGAGGGACCCCGCGACAAGGGCGGCGGTCATTGCGGCCATGCTCCTCTTCCCCATGCGGATCAGCGGACTACACGGGCAGCGTCCGGCGCAAGGGTGCGGGGCTTGCGCAGATCGCAAAGATGGCAAAGATCGCAACGTTCGGTGCGTGGGATGCCGACATCGCTTCAGTCGTGGACCAGACGACGCAGTGCGCGGCGGGCCAGCGGCGCATACGCCAGCACGGCCAGCGCGGGGCCGTCGATGTGCAGCTCGGTCTCCGTGCCGGACGGAGTGCGGGCTCGGACGGCGTGCCACAGGCGCATCCGTACCGGACCCGCCTGGACCCGCCACCGCCAGGTGCGGGCCTGATGGTCGACGGCCTCGATGACGAAGGCGACGCCGGGCCCCACCACGGGCACCACCCGGCCACGCATGCCCGCCCGCAGCTCGGCCTCCGCCTCCACCGCCCGGATCTGCGGGGCCCACGTGGGCCAGGCCGCCGTCCGTACGTACCGCTGCCAGACCGTCTCCACACTTGCCGTGCCCACAGCACGCACCGTTCTTCTCACCTCCCCACCATGCTCGCGGAAAGGCGGTAAGTGCCTGCTGAGCAGTCCGGTCCGGTCCGGCCCGTTCCGGTCTACGTGATGGTCTCCGGGCGGCAGGACCTGCCCGTGAGCAGATTGTCCCCGGCGGCGGAGACGACGGAATCGAGCCGGTTGCGGGCGTGCGTCAGGTCGGTGATGCGCTGGTCGATGCGGTCGCGCTCGGTGGCCAGTCGTTCGAGCAGCCCCGGAGTGGCGTTGCCGTCGACGACACACGGCATCAGCTCCACGATCGTCTTGCTGGAAAGCCCGGCGGCGTAGAGCTGTTGGACCAGCTCGACCTGGTCGACCGCGCTCAGCGGATAGTGGCGCTGACCGCTGGGACTGCGCTCGGAGATCAGCAAGTGCTGCTCCTCGTAGTAACGCAGGGCTCTGACGCTGACGCCGGTCCGGGCGGCGAGTTCTCCGATGCGCATCTTCATCTCCTTCGTGACCCACCATGACCACCATGGCCTACGCCGAATGACTTGCCTCTCACGTCAACGTCAGGTTTTAGCGTAGCTCGCGGGCGCCTCGACGAGAGGCCGCCGATGGCTCCACTTCAAAGCCCGCACCACGTGAAGGAAGCGCAGTCCCATGACCGATCCGACACCCGCGAGGAACGGCGTCACCGGCGCCCCTGACCCCGCCTCCGCTCTCACCCCCGCCCCCGCTCCGATCATCTCGGTGAAGCCGATCGTGCTGTCCGCACCCGAACGCGGTGAGGACCTGCACGTACGCGTATCCGCCCCGGCCACCGGGCACGACCTGCCGATCGTCCTCTTCGCGCACGGATTCGGCTCGAACCTGGACGGCTACGCGCCACTGGTGGATCACTGGGCCGCTCACGGCTTCGTGGTGATTCAGGCGACCCATCTCGACTCCAAGAGGCTGCACCTCGCCGCGGACGACCCCCGCAAGCCTCAGTTGTGGCGCTACCGCGTGCAGGACATGAAGCGCGTTCTCGACGAGCTCGACACGCTGGAGGCGGCCGTTCCCGCCCTGGCCGGGCGGGTGGACCGCCGTCGGATCGTCGCGGCCGGGCATTCCTTCGGCGGGCAGACGGCAGGCATCCTGGCGGGCCTGCGCGTCGTCGACCCGCAGACCGGGATCGCGGAAGACATGTCCGATCCGCGGGTCCGGGCGAGCATTCTGCTGGCCACAGCCGGCAGAGGCGGCGACGGCCTGACCCCCTTCGCCCGCGACAACCTTCCCTGGCTGCGTGACCAGGACTTCTCCCACATCACCGCCCCGACCCTGGTGATCGCCGGGGACAAGGACGAACTCCCGCTCACCACCCGGGGAGCTGCCTGGACGACCGACCCGTACACCCTGAGCTCCGGCGACAAGCACCTGCTCACCCTCTTCGGCGGTCAGCACTTCCTCGGCGGCATCTCCGGCTACGAGGCGGCGGAGACCACCGACGAGAGCCCCGAGCGCGTGACCCTGATCCAGCAGATCACCCTCGCCTACCTGCGCCACGTCACCGACATCGCCGACACCGACTGGGCAGCGGCCCGAACCGCCCTGGCCGAGGACGCTCACCCACTGGGGCGGCTGGAGTCGAAGTAGGCGTCCAGGCGCCTAGAGGATCTCGTCGTTCGAGTCGAACAGATGCTCATCCAAGGGGAAGTCGGGGAAGTAGATCGTCTCCGCTTCTCCGGCGAGAACGGCGAGCAGGAAGGAGGTGCATGAACGGGGGTGGTATTCCCATTCCGGACCCCGGCCCTCGTTGAAGAGGGTGGTCCACTCCTCGGGTTTCTGCCCCGGCCGACGCAGCCAGTACAGCATGGCGCCGCTGCCCTCGATGTACGCCCAGGGCAGCACCTCGGCCCCGTCGTCTCGCAGCAGTTGCGGCGGCTTGGGTTCGATCTGCCACAAGTCGGCCAGGATCTCCGCGCATTCCTTGGCCTGGGTCAGGAGGTTGCAGTCCTGATCCGGGCATTCGGGATCCAGGAGCCAGATGGTCTCGTCGAAGACCCCGCCCCCGTAGCACTCGACGAGTTCCTTGTAGTCCTGAGGCAGGGCGGTGCCGAGCCGCTGCTCCACGGCGGCCCAGTCCCGTGAGCGGCGGGGACCGGCAGGGGGAACAAGGACCGTAAGGCGTTCGACGGCGGAGGGCATCTGGATCGGCGTCCTTGTCTTGTAAGGCCTGGTTCCGTGTCGGGCGCCGCGGAGGCTCCGTGTCAGGCGCGGCCGAGGACGCAGAACTCATGGCCCTCCGGGTCGGTCAGGCACTTCCACGGGACGTCGCCCTGGCCGAGGTCGAGATCGGTGGCGCCGAGCGCGCGCACCCGGGCCACCTCCGCCTCTTGATCGTCACCGGGGTACGGCAGCAGGTCGATGTGAACGCGGTCCGGCACGGTCTTCTCGCCGGGCGTGCGGAGGAACTCGAGATACGGGCCGACACCCTTGGCGGAACGCAGCACCGCATGGTCGTCGGTCACCTCGTGCAGGGTCCAGTCCATCGCCTCGTCCCAGAACCGCGCCATGGCCCGCGGATCCACGCAGTCGACCACCACCGCGGCGATCGGCCCGGTGTCCCGGTAGACCTCCCGAGGCTCGAGTACGCAGAACTCGTTGCCCTCCGGGTCGGCGAGGACCGTCCACGGCACGTCGCCCTGGCCCACGTCGGCGGGCGTCGCACCGAGAGCCTGGAGGCGTGCGACCAACTCCGCCTGATGGGCCACAGAGGTGGTGGCGAGATCGATGTGCACGCGGTTCTTTGTCGTCGTCTTGGCCTCCGGGACCGTGACGACGTCGACGCAGACGGCGACCGCGTCCGGCCAGACGAAGCCGCCGCCGGGTTCGACGTTGGTCACGCCGGGGCCCTCGCTGGAAACACCCCAGCCGAGCGCCTCCGCCCAGAACTGGCCGACCGCCGAGTCATCAAGAGCCTTCATGTTCACATTCACGGGTCGCAGTGCCATGCCGACGACCCTATGCACTGGGCAACGACATCGGCAGGTGCCGTCGCCAAACAGAGATCAACTCGCTCGCCGGCCGCAGTGCTCAGGCGAACACGTCGGACCTCGGGTCAGTAGCTGTTGCGGGAACCAGGTTCAGGTTCGGTGTGGCGGCGGGTGGCGTGGAGGGAGCCGAGGAGGCCGAGGGCCTGGGCGCTGGGGCTGCCGGGTTCGGCGTGATAGATGACGAGTTGCTGGCCGGGGGCTTCGCGGACGTCGAAGGACTGGTAGGTGAGAGCGAGGGGGCCGACGTCCGGGTGGAGGAGGTGCTTGGCGTCCTGTGTCTTGCCGCGAACGGTGTGCGCCTGCCACAGGTGAGTGAAGGTCGTGCTGTGCTCCTTGAGGGTGTCCACGAGTTCCCGTAGCCGGGGGTTGCCGGGATCGAAGCCGGCTGCCTGGCGCAGATTGGCGACAGTGGCCTGGGCCGCCCGCTCCCAGTCCGTGTAGAAGTGCCGGCAGGCAGGGTCCAGGAAGGTCATGCGGGCCAGGTTGTCCGCCGGGGTGAACGGGGCGTAGAGCGCGTCGGCCAGGGCGTTGGTGGCGAGAAGGTCCAGGTTCCGGCTCATGACGAAGGCCGGGGTGTGGGCGTAGCCGTCCATCAACTGGCGTAGTGAGGAGCTGACTTGCTCGGTGACGTGGGCGGGGGACCGGTCCTGTGATGGAGCTCCGGCCAGCCGGTACAGGTGGGCCCGGGCGTCCGCGTCGAGGTGCAGTGCGCGGCCGATGGCGTCCAGTACCTGGGGCGAGGGGTGGCGTTCGCGTCCCTGTTCCAGGCGGGTGTAGTAGTCGGCGTTCACGCCGGCCAGGACGGCGACCTCCTCGCGGCGCAGCCCGGTGACTCTGCGGACGCCGTAGCTCGCCATGCCGACATCCTCCGGCCGCAGGCCGGCGCGGCGCGCGCGCAGGAACTCTCCCAGGTCATTGTCGTCCATGCCCTCAGGCTAGGCGGCGGCCCCGCGCCCTGCCTGGGTGTGCCGCACCCAGGCAGCGCCCGCCCTGGTCGCCCCCTTCCGACCTGCGCAGACTCGGCGGAGTACGACATCACCGCGCCACGAGAGAAGGAAGATCGCCATGAGCGGAGATACCCAGGCCGTCCGTAGCGGCCGCGCACCCGAGAACGCCGACGTGGTCGGCATGTGGGTGACCGCGGACGGCCACATCCGACAGGAACTGCTGCCGAGCGGCCGCTACGACGAGGCCCGGGGCACCCGGCGCAGCGCGTACACCGGCCGGTACACGGTGTCCGGCAACCACCTGGAGTACGTGGACGACACCGGCTTCACGGCCACGGGCGACATCCGGGACGGAGTGCTCCACCACGAGCACCTCGTGCTGTACCGCGAAGCGGAGTCCTCGTGACGGAGCAGACCGACGGACCGGCAGCGGTCGGCTTCCCCGCCCCTCAGATCGAGGCCTCGTCGAACGGCGAAGGCACGGCGCACGGACGCAGGACCATCAGCGAGTCTTCCAAGGCCGCCACCATGGCGAAGGGAAACCGGTCGAGCCGGAGAGTTGGCGACGTCACATCGGCCTATTCGGTGCGCAGGGCCGTGGCGGTGCGGGCCCTGGCGGCCCAGCCCGCGGGCAGGAGGGCACCCAGGGTGGCGATGAGCAGGCCGCCCAGTGCGAGCGGGAGCAATTCGGCCGGGTGATAGACGGCCATGACCGAGTCGGGGAAGCGGAGCCCCACGCTCTCGCCCATCGCGGGCATGACCCAGCCGTGCAGGGCGACGCCGAGTGGCACGCCCACGGCGCCCGCGACAAGTCCGGTCACGACGACCGAGGTGAGGACCATCGCGACGGTCTGCCGCGGCGTCATGCCGAGCGCCTTGTGGACACCGATCTCCCGGACGCGCTCGCGGGTGTCGAGCAGTACGCCGTTGAGTACGCCGAGCGCGGCGACGGCGACCAACATCAGTGTGAGGATCGCCGACAGCGCGTTGAGCGTGACGACCATGTCGCCACCTGCGTCGAGCCCGCCGACCTGAGCGGTGACCCCCAGGGATTCCAAGTCCTTGTTCAGCGCCGCGACATAGGCGGATGCATCGGTGCCTGACGTGACCGCGATGTGATGGCTCGTGTCCGTCAGGTCGGGATGTGCGGCCGTGAGGGTCGAGGCGTCGGTGAAGACCTGCATGCCGTCATTGCGGGGGTCGAGGACCTCGCCGACGATCCGGACCGTGACCGGCTCGGACAGGCCGTCGAGGGTGACGGTGTCACCGATGCGGGTGCCGGTGGCGGCCAGGAAGGGGGTGGGGACAACGGCCTCGCCGGGCCTGTCGATCCAGCGGCCCGAGACCATCCTGTAGCCGCCCCAGGAAGCGTCGCCGGTGAAGGCGACCGCGTCGATGGTGCCGGGCAGGCCGGACACTGTCGTGCGTACCGTCGAGGCGCTGTAGTACTTCCCGGTTCCCGCGTCGGCCTTGATGGCCGCCGCGACCGCGGCGGGATCCGCCTTGGGCTGTTTCTTGGGATCGGGGCCTTGGGGGCCTTGGGGGCCGAAGTCCGGCATGGGAGCGGGCACCACGACGTCGGCCACGTCGTGGGCCTTGGCCTTCATCACCTGGCCGAGCGTGGCGCCCATCCCCACGGTGAAGGTGACGGCGACGGCGCCGAAGAGGATCGCGGTGCCCATGGCCAGCGCGCGGGCGGGCCGCGCGAAGGGCCGGGCCAGGCCCAGGGCGACCGGCCGCGGCAACGGCAGCCGTCCGGCCAGGCGTACCGCCCACCGGCCGCGCCCCGCCGAAGCGGTACGCCCGACGGCGAGCGCGTCGACCGTACGCAGCCGACCGGCACGCCAGGCACTCGCCCACGCGGTCGCCGCCACCAGGCCGAGCACCCCCGCGATCACCGCCAGGTCGACCCCGGGTGCGATGGCCAGGGACGAGGTGCCGTAGACCTCCTCGGTCTCGGCCAGTACGGGGACGGCGAGCAGATGGCCCGCTAGGACACCGAGGGCCGTGCCCACGGTGGCCGGGATCAGCGCCTGGCCCACGTAGGCCCGTACGACCTGAGCCGGGGTGAAGCCGACGGCCTTGAGGATGCCGATGCGGCGCATTCCCGTACCGACCGCCGATGCGACGACGTTGCCGACGGTGAGCACCGACATGACCAGGCCCAGGGCGCCGAACGCGACGAGGAAGGGGACATAGAGAGCGGTGTCCTGCTCGGCGGTCTTCTTGACGGTGAGCCAGGACTGTTCGCCGACGGCTGCTCCCTGCGGCAGCGGCGCCGTCACGGCTCTTCCGCCCGCGGTGATCTGCGCGGCGCTGTCTGCCGCGGTGAAGCGGTAGAGCATCTGGTAGCCGCCGTTGCCGGGTGCGGTCAGCGCCGGCATCTGGGACGGAACCACCCAGGCGTCGGCGGTCCGTGTGACCGAGCGGGCGACGCCGACCACCGTCAGCGTCGGAACGCCGCGCACATGGGAGAAGGCGAGCTTCCTGCCCAGGGTCGGGATGAGCGAGGAGTCGGTCGACAGCACGATCTCGCCGGAACGGGTGGGCCACCGTCCGTCGAGGAGCATCACCTCGTCCACGTCCTGGCCGGGATCGCCCCGGCCTGCCACGGTCATCGGCCACCCGGGGCCCGTCTCGTCCGCCCGCGGGGTGACCGTGGCCGTACGGAACGGCCCGGCTGCGCCGCTGACCCCTGCGGCGTCCTTGGACTTCGTCAGCTGTCCGGCACTCACCTTGCCCGCGGCGAACTGGACGGACAGATGCGCACCGTGGTGCTCGGCGAACGCGTCGTCGAAGGGTGCGCTGGAGATCGCGAGCAGCGTTCCGCCGAGGACGGAGGCGGCCACAGCCATCATCGTGGCGAGAGTGATCACCAGTGTCTGCACCCGGCGTCGTCCCACGCCCGAGCGCACCACCTTGCCGAGCGCGCTCATCGAACGGCCTTCGGGGCGAGGCTCGCGAGGTTCTGCGACCCGGTGTCCCCGGTGATCCGGCCGTCGCCGATCCGGAGGGTGCGCGTGGTGCAGGCGCGGGCAAGCGCCAGGTCGTGGGTGACGACGACGATGGTCTGGCCCTCGGCGTTGAGGTCGGAGAGCAGCCTGCTGACGTCCTGTCCTGCGGCCGTGTCCAGGGCTCCGGTCGGCTCGTCGGCCAGGAGCAGCGGCGGCCGGTTCATCAACGCCCGGGCCACCGCGACGCGTTGCCGCTCACCGCCGGAAAGACGCCCCGGATAAGCGCGGGCGTGCCGGTCGATGCCGAGGTTCTCCAGGAGCTCCGCCGCCCGGCGGTCCGCCTCCGTTCGTGCCATCCCCGCGAGCCGCGCGGGCAGCACGACATTGTCGGCGACGGTCAGATCGTCGAGCAGATTGAAGAACTGGAAGACCATGCCGATCTTCGACCGCCGGTACAGCGCCGATCCGGCTTCGCCCAGCTGATCCACCCGCACCCCGTCCACGGTCACGGTCCCCGTGTCCGGCCGGTCCAGGCCCGCGATCAGATTGAGCAGGGTGGACTTACCGCTGCCGGAAGGGCCGAGGACGGCGACGGCCTCGCCGCTCCGCACGGTCAGCGACGCCTCGTGCAGGGCGGGCGGACCACCGTCGTACCGGCGGCTCACCTCGTGCAGTTCGATCACCGGCAGGGTCATGAAGGGCTCCTTGCGTAAGGGCAGTTGGCTGCGTGAACGCTAGGAGCGGGCCAGGCTCGTCCGCGTCGCCCGCCCGAACCCATTGCGGTACCCCGCTGGGACGATCCCCCGAAACGTCATCCCTGCGATGTAGGCGGGTGATGTATCCGGTGCGAGGGGAATGGCCATCACGGCTGACTCCGTGCGTTCGCGCGGCGGCGACAATGACCCGGTGATGAACGTACGCACGACGCTGGAGCGGTTACGGGAAGCCGTCCGGCAGACGGTCCGCGACGCCAGGCACCCGAGCGGGCCACCGCTGCGACTCGCCCGGCGCGCCTGGCAGTTCGACGTGCTGCTGGCACTGGGACTCGGGATCATCACCGTCTACTACGGCATCGACAACGCCGACAACGTGGTCGTGCGTGAGATCGCGCCCGGCGTCGAGTACGTCGTGCCGCGCCCTGCCGGGCCCGGCGGCATGGCCTTCATGGTGATCCTCGCGGCCGTCGCCTCCGGCGCCCTCGCGCTGCGCCGCCGCTACCCGCTCACCGTGCTGTGCCTCGTGACGGCCGCGACACTGGCGACACCGCAGAGCGTCCTGCGACTGACCTTCTACGCGTTCGTCATCGCCGTCTACAGCGCCGCCGTGTACAGCCCGTACCGGACGGCGACCCTGGCAGCGCTCCCGGTGTCGGTCCTCCTGGTCGGCACCTCGGGGAACTCGGTGACACCGATCGTCCCCAACGAGTACATCGCCCTGCTGATCCTGGTCCCGATGGCCGGAGCCGCCCTCGGGCTCCGCACCTGGAAACTCCGCACCGACGAAGGCCGGACCCGGCTCACCACCCTGGAACGCGAACAGGCCGAGGCGCTGCGCCGGGCCGTCGAGCACGAGCGCGCGAGGATCGCCCGCGAACTGCACGACGTCGTCACGCACAACGTCAGCGTGATGGTCATTCAGGCGGGCGCCGCCCGGAAGATCATGAAGACTTCTCCCGGGCAGGCCGGCGAGGCACTGCTGGCCGTGGAGGCCGGCGGCCGGGCCGCCATGACCGAACTGCGGCACGTCATGGGCCTGCTCACCATGGACGGCGAGGGTGAGCCGCCGGGCGGGGCCGAGGATCCGGGCGGCACAGCCGATGAGTTGGCCCCGCAGCCCGGCCTTGACCAGCTGGACAAGCTCGTCGGACGTGTACGGGACGCGGGCCTGCCGGTCGACCTGACCGTGACAGGACCACCCTGCGAGATCCCGCCCGGCATCGAGCTCGCCGTCTATCGCGTGGTCCAGGAAGCCCTGACCAACACCGTGAAGCACGCGTCCGGCGCCACCGCGTCCGTGACCCTCGAGCGCCGACCGGATCGGCTCCGGGTGGCGATCGCCGACACCGGTGGACGCCCGGGCGAGGGCGCGGTGACCGGGAACGGCCGGGGTCTCATCGGCCTGCGCGAGCGCCTCGCGGTCTACGACGGAACCCTGCACACAGGCCGGCGCCTGACCGGTGGTTACCGTGTGGAGGCCCTCATCCCCTTGGAGACACCGTGACCGAGCCGCTGCGTGTACTCCTCGCCGACGACCAGACCTTGGTCCGCACCGGATTCCGGTTGATCCTCGGTGCCGACGGCATCGATGTCGTCGCCGAGGCGACCAACGGAGCCGAAGCGGTCGAAGCCGCCCGCCGCACACGTCCCGATGTGGTCCTGATGGACATCCGGATGCCGGAGATGGACGGCCTGGAGGCCACCCGGCGCATCCTCACCGGCGCCCCCGGCGAACCCCGCGTCATCATCCTGACCACCTTCGACCTCGACCGGTACGTCTACGCGGCCCTGGCCGCCGGAGCCAGCGGCTTCCTTCTCAAGGACGTCACTCCCGAGCACCTGGCCTCGGCCGTCCGCACGGTCCGTACCGGCGACGCTCTCCTCGCGCCCGCCATCACCCGCCGTCTCGTCCAGCGGTTCGCCCAGTACGGCGGTGAGACCGCCGCCCTCCACCGCGACCTCGCCTCGCTCACCCCGCGCGAACTGGAAGTCTTCGGACTGCTCGCCCGAGGGCTGACCAACGCCGAATTGGCCGCCCGCCTCCACCTCGCCGAGACCACCGTCAAGACGCACGTCGCCCGCATCCTCGCCAAACTCGGACTCCGTGACCGTGTCCAGGCCGTCATCGTCGCCTACGAAACCGGGCTGATCAGCGCCGGCACACATGAGGCCGCCGGGCAGCCCACCGAGCTGATGTAGAGCGCCGACAGTACGACCAGATCGTGAAGGCGCAGGGGAGTCGGACGGGCACGGTCCGCAACTCACCCCATGGGATCTACCAGTTGTCTCCACGACATCTTCATGTTGGTGAGTCCTGTTACCCGGCTATGACAAAGCGATCTTGAATTGGCTGTCAAGACCTAAGTAGGTTCGATATGCACTGATCTTTTCGTTACAAGCCGGCGTCCCCGCGCCGGGAGAAAGGGATGCCTCATGGGTTCCCACGCCCGCCCCAACCGGATCCACCGGACGGGGGCCCGGATCGCGACGGTCGCACTGTTCGGTGCCGCCCTGCCGATCACCGCCGGCGGCCTCGCCCAGGCCGCCACCCCCACCACACACTCCGCCGAGGTGAACGACCAGCAGAGTGGCCAGGCCGCCGCTCCCGCCGGCCAGAGTCAGGGCGCGCCGGACACGAGAAGTGCGGACGTCCCCAACACCAAGGCTGACCACGCCTTCCTGCTCGACGCCCGCGACGGCAGTCAGGAGCGGGAGATGTGGGCCGGGGCCAAGGCCGACGAGAGCGTGTCGATGGCCAGCACCACCAAGATCATGACTGCTCTGGTCGTGCTCAAGCACCCGGAGTGGCTCGACCGGCAGATCACGGTGAAGCAGGAGTACCGGGACTACGTGACGGAGAACGGTTCCAGTACGGCCGACCTCCAGACCGGCGACAAGCTGACCGTAAGGCAGTTGCTGCACGCCATGCTGCTCCCCTCCGGGGCGGACGCGGCGATGGCCCTGGCTGACAACTACGGCGTCGGAGACACCGTGGACGCACGGATCGCCGACTTCGAGAACCAGATGAACACCGAAGCGCAGCAGCTGGGCCTGACCGGCACGCACTTCGACTCCTTCGACGGCATCTCACACGGCGACAACCGCAGCACCGCCCGCGATCTGGCCAAGCTCGGCCAGCGCGCGATGCTGCAGCCGGTGTTCGCCGACGTCGTGAAGAACAAGCAGTACAAGGCGGACGCTCCGGCAGCCAATGGCAAGACCCGGTACTACACCTGGGAGAACACCAACACTCTGCTGAGCACCTACGACGGCGCTCTGGGCATCAAGACCGGCAGCGGCACGGAGGCCGGCTACGCCGTCGTCTTCGCCGCCGAGCGGGACAACCGCACCCTGGTCGGCGCGATCCTCAAGACCGACAAGAGCCGCTTCGAGGACGCCGCCAAGATGCTCGACTGGGGCTTCGCCCACTGACCGGACGGTCCCCGGATATTCCGCGTACCGCACCGAAGGCCCCCGCCCGCCCCTGAACACGGGGCGAGCGGGGGCCTTCTGCAGGAGATGGTCGGCGGCGGATCAGAGGACGGCGTCGAGGAGCATGAACGCCGCCACGGCCAGCAGCACGGACGCGAAGGAGCGCTGCAGCAGGGGACCGGACATCTTGAGGGCCAGGCGTTTGCCGTCCCACGCGCCCAGGAGTGCGGCGGCGGTGAACGGGCCGATGACCGACCAGTCGAGACCCGCGGCGGTAGCCCCTCGGGTGGCCAGGGAAGCCAACGAGTTGGTCGAGATGACCAGCAGACTGGTACCGATCGCGGCCTGCATCTCGAACGCGAGGACGGTGACAAGGGCGGGGACCGCGAGGAAGCCTCCCCCTACTCCCAGCAGGCCGGTCAGTGCGCCCAGGCCGGCCCCGGTGCCCGCCGCCTTCGCCGGGCGCACCGCGCCGCTCCCCGCACCGGCTGCCAGTGCGGGACGCAGCATCCTGAGTGCGGCGAGACCGGCTATTGCGCCGAAAGCGATGGTGAGGACGGCCTGGGGCAGGTGGCCTGCGGCGGCTCCGGCGAGCGCCGCGGGCAGGAGGCCTGCGGCGGCGAACACGGCTCCGGCTTTCCACCGTACGTGTCCGGACCGGGCGTGGCCGTACAGGGCGGTCAGCGAGGTGGCGGTCACGATGATCAGGCTCGCGGTGGTGGCCGCCGCCGGGGTGAAGCCGAGCAGGTAGATCAGCGCGGGCACGGCGAGGACGCTGCCCCCGCCGCCGAGCGCACCGAGCGCCAAACCGACCACGGCCCCCGCGATCAAGGCCAGGATGAGGGTGCTCACGCTGCTCGGCCGCCCGGCCCGGGTACGCGTTCCATGCTCCAGCGGATGGCGGGCCACACGGCGGTTCCGTCGTCGGGGTGAGTACGGTCGACGCAGGACATCACGGGCTCTCGCGGGTGAGGTGGCTGAGGGGCAGACCCGCGTCGCGCGCCGCGTCGAAACCGTCGTCCACCGCGACGACCTGCCGTCCGCCGGCGTCCAGGAGGGAGGCGGCGATCGCGGCGCGCATCCCTCCGGCGCAGTGGACCCACACCGTGCCGTCCGGTATCTCGTCGATCCGCAGGCGCAGTTCGTGGACCGGGATGTGCACCGAGCCCGTGATGTGCCCGGCGGCGCGTTCGGAATCGCGGCGTACGTCGAGCACCACTACCGCTCCGCCGCGCCCGTGGGTCTCGGCGAGGTCGGCGAAGGTGGCGCGCGGGAACGACGCGGGCCGTTCCCCCTCGCGGAGCCAGCTCGCCGGGCCACCGGTGGCAGCGGCGGCCGGGCGGTCGATGCCCACACGGACCAGTTCGCGCTGCGCGTCGGCGACCTGTCCGGCCGTCTCGGCCAGCAGGGTGACGGGCTTGCCCCAGGGGATCAGCCAGGCGAGATACGTGGCGAGCTTGCCCTCACCCTCGAAGTTGAACGACCCGGCCACATGTCCCTCGGCGAAGGCGACGCGGTTACGGAGGTCCACCACCCACTCACCGGCGGCCAGCCGCTCGGCGATCTGTCCGGCGTCGGCGGGCGCGGGCGGGGTGAGGTCGACAGGGGCGGGTCCCGCTGCGTTGATCGGGCCCATGTGCGTGTAGTACGCGGGCACTTCCTCCAGGCCCGCCAGCGTCCGGGCGACGAAGGTGTCCACATCGAGGGTGAGCGCGTCGTTGGCCCTGCGCTCCTCGCCGATCGTGCTCGCGTCCCCCTCGGCCTGGGATGAGGAGCAGAAACTGCCGAACCCGTGGGTGGGGAGCACCGGCACCGCGTCGTCGAGCTCGTCGGCGAGCCGGTGCGCGGATGCGTGCTGGGCCCGGGCCAGTTGCTCGGTCAGCCGCGGCTCCACGAGGTCCGGACGCCCCACCGTGCCGATCAGCAGGGAGCCACCGGTGAACGCCGCCACACCGCGGCCGTCCTCCTCCATGACGTAGGAGGTGTGGTGGGGCGTGTGACCGGGGGTGGAGATGGCACGCAGTACAAGGCCCTCGTCCACCACGACCGTGTCACCGTCGGCGACCGGGGTATGGGCGAAGGACACCTGAGCCCCCGACGGCACCAGGTAGACGGCGCCGGTGACGCGAGCCAGCTCCAGGCCCCCGGTGACGTAGTCGTTGTGCACGTGGGTCTCCGCCACATACGCGATGCGCACACCGCGCCTCGTGGCGGCGGCGATCACCTGGTCGATGTCGCGCGGCGGGTCGACGACGACCGCGGCACGTGTGCCGCCGGACAGATAACTGCGGTTTCCCAGGCCCTCGAACACCAGGGTGTCGACGAAGAACATGGCTTTGATTCCCTTCAGGAGAAAGTGGTCGATCGCCCGACTACGCGCCCGTGGGACCGGCGACGACCGGCAGCCCGGCCGCTTCCCAGGCTTCGAGCCCGCCGGTGACGTTGAAGACCGCGGAACGGCCGGCGCTCACCGCCCGCGCAGCGGCTTGCGTGCTGCGCCGACCGGTACGGCAGATGAACGCAAGCGGTCCGTCGGGCAGTCCGGAGAGGGAGGCCGGCACCGTGTCGAGCGCGGCATGTACGGCGCCCGCGGGACGGACGGACGCCCACTCGTCGTCCTGCCGGACATCGACCAGCGTGAGTTCGCCGTCGGTCAGACGGCGCCGCGCCTGTGTCGGCGACAGTTCGGCGACCTCTTGGGCGTGGTCGCCACCCTGCCCGCGGCCCGCCCCCTGCCACATCCCCATGTACGTGCCGTCGTTGTCCTCGTCGATCTCGATCGGGATGATCACGACATAGTGGCTTTCCATCAGAGCTCTCCCCGCAAGGCGGTCGCGTCGCTGCACAGGGTCAGCGCTCCGAAGGGCGCTCAGCTCCTGTCGAGGGCGGGTATCCGGTGCAGCCGGTACGTACACTGTGTGCGAAGTTCACCAGGGCGGCAAAGGTACTTGCTGATACTGCAAACAAGTGTGGCCCGCACGCTGCGTGAACGTGCAGGCCACCTGGTCGAGATACCCGCTCTGGCGCGCGATCTGGCCCAGCTGCGAGAAAAGAGCCGCGGATACGGCTATTCCACGTTCCGCGCCAGAATTCCGAGGGTCGCGCGCAGACCTGCCTCAGGAATGACCGGGAAGATACCCGCGTCCCGGTACCGTTCCTCGATCTCGCTCCAGTCGTAGTACGAGGTGGCCAGGGTGCCGTCCCCTTCGGCCTTGAGCCGGTAACCGTAGAGATGCCGGATGGGAGGCTGCACTTGCCCAGAGATGGTCCATTCGATCAGGGCGTCCTGCTCGAATTTCGTGATGATCACGGTGACGTCGTACTTGCCCATCGGGTAGTCGTTCAGCGCCTCACGGTCCATATGGACGACGAATTCATCACCGGCCCCGCGCGCGGGTTCTCCCTCGGCGGACTGCAGCATTCCTGAACTGTCGATCGCCACGTGTCCGGCGGGGTCGCACAACAACGCGAAGATCTTCTCCGGGGACGCCGCAATCTGACGCTGCACTTCGAATCGCTCTGTTGTCATAGAGGCCACCCTGCCTGACAGGCCACTTCGTGAACCCGGCCGGGGCCTGTCAGTCGCCGTCGAGCCGCTGGAAGATCAGTCAGACGGTCACCGGCGGCGGGCCGAAGAGCCAGTTGCCCGGGGCCTGGGGCTCGCTGCTGGTGAAGTACTCCACCACGGCCTGCTTGAGTTCGGACTTGGAGATCACACCGTTGCCGTTCCGGTCGATCCGCTTGAAGCTTTCGGCGACGTCGTCGCGCGCCAGGCTCGGCGACTGCCCCAGCACGAACGCCCGGTACGCGTCCGGGGTGATCTCCCCTTTGCCGTCGACGTCCGCGACGTCCATGACCGAGTCCAAGATCCTGTCGCAGACCTGGTCCGTAAGCGCCGCGTCACCGAAGAGGTCCCGCACCGAACCGACGTAAACGGACCGGGTGAGCTTGCCCTCGCTGTCCGCGTTCTGCTGGTGTGCCTGCTGCCAGGCACGGCGGTAGGCGTCCACCAGTGCTTCTTCCTGGGGTGACTGGGGCGCGTGGTTCAGCTCCTTCGCCGCGCGCCGTCCCATGAGGACGTGGTCGGCCTCGGTGAGGACGCCGTCGCCGTCGGTGTCGAGGAGGTCAAAAGCGTGTCCCATCTTCGCCGTCAAGAAATCCTGGGCAACCATGTCTGGTGGTCCTTTCGTCGGGCACCCCGGACACCTCTACTGTCCGGAGCGGGTCGCGTCATGGTGAACGCAACCTCGCCCGTCGGCATGCAGCGGACGCACCCCTGTCGTGGCCCTCAGCAGACTGCGGCACCGGGTGCGACCAGCGGCGATCAGATTGCTGAGGCCCGTTCCCACCCGGCCTGCGGAGAAAGAAATGGGACCAGAAGAGTGATGAGCCCACGGCCTGCTTCACGAGTGCGGCGATGCGCTGCTCCACCTCCGTCGTCACCTTGGTGAGGACGAACCCGGCTGCCCACATCGTGCCCTCGTCCAACTCCGCGTCACCACGAAGGGCTTGGAGGCGTGGGAGCGGGCCGCGCACGAGATCCGGCTCGCCGCCAAGCGGTACGGGGCCGACTGAGCAGCGGGCGTCAGCTTCGCAACGCCGACGCTCCGCTAACGGGCGAATAGGGCCATGTCTCGGTCATAGGCAGATGTACCGGCCTTTCTGGTAATTGACGTTCAGCTCTGGAGTGACATGCGTACCCGTAATCTCCCCTCGCCCTGAGTCCCGCGACCTCGGCGACCGTCACGACGTGCTCCGGCTTGCCCGCGAGATCGATGAGCTCGGGCAGCACGCCGCTGCCTGCGTGCCACGGCGAGTTGGACGGCGGCGGGCAGCTCGGCATCAGGCCCTCGCGCTTCTTGATTCGCTCCGGTATCGACTCTGGGCAGCGCGCTTGCTGCGGTTCGTCCGACCTTTCCACGCTGTCTGCCGTGGCGTCGCTCACCAGGTCTTGCCGGCCTGCTCCCGTACCGTGCGGTTGATCCGGTTGAAGAAGTTGGTCAGCGCGATCTCCAGGGTGAGCGCGCCCAGTTGCTCCTCGCTGAAGTGGTCGGCGGCGGCGTCCCAGATCTCGTCGGTCACGCCCGGTGCGTTGTCCTGGAGCCGGGTGGCGGCCTCGGTCAGGGCGAGAGCCGCCCGTTCCGCATCGGTGTAGAAGGGCGTCTCGCGCCAAGCGACCACGTTGTGCAGCCGCTCGTCGGTCTCACCGGCCTTCTTCGCCGACTCGACCGAGGCGAAGATGCAGGGGCTGCAGCCGTTGATCTGGCTGGTACGCAGATGCACGAGCGACAGCAGGTGACTGTCGACGCCTCCGGAGTGAACCGCCTTGTAGAGGTGCTGGATCGCCGTGATCACGTCGGGGTTCGGCGGGCTTGTCAAGCGTGCTTCCATCGGTGTTGCTCCTTCAGCGGTGGTCCATCGGTTACCTGCGCCCTTTCGGGCCCGTCATCACCCATGACGGAGCAGCGCCGAGGAAGGTAACGACATGTCCGACACCAGCCCGACCGACCCGACCGACCCGACGGACCCGATGGCCGAGGCGTTCGCGGCCCAGCGCGACCGGCTGCGTTCGGTCGCCCACCGCATGCTCGGATCACACGCCGATGCCGAGGACGTGGTCCAGGAGGCCTGGCTGCGCCTCTCCGGCCAGGATGCGGCGACCATCCACAACCTCGCAGGCTGGCTGACCACGGTGGTCGGCCGGATCAGTCTCGATGTCCTGCGATCACGCAAGGCCCGCCCCGAGGCGTCCTACGACGACGGCCTGTCCGAGTTCGTGGTGACGCTCGACGACGGTCCCGCTCCCGAGGACGACGCGGTGCTCGCCGATTCGGTCGGGGTCGCGCTGCTCGTCGTTCTGGATTCGCTCGGGCCGAGCGAGCGGCTTGCGTTCGTGCTGCACGACCTGTTCGCGGTGCCGTTCGACGAGATCGGCCAGATCCTCGGCAAGTCAACCGCCGCCGCCAAGATGCTCGCCAGTCGCGCCCGCAGGAAGGTGCAGGCGGTCGAGCGGCCGACCGGCGCCGGACGGGAGCAGCGAGAGGTGGTCCAGGCATTCCTGGCGGCGGCTCGCGGCGGCGACTTCGAGGGGTTGCTGCGGGTACTCGACCCCGAGGTGAAGCTGACCGTCGACACCCCGTCGGGCAAGGTCGTCACCCTCGGCGCCACCAAGATCGCAGCCGGCGCGCAACTGTCCGCCCAGGCAGCCACGCAGGGGCGTGCGGTGCTCGTCAACGGCCTTCCGGGGGTCGTTTCCTGGCGCGAGGACGGCACCCCGCTCTCGGTCCTCGCGTTCACCGTCGTCGACGCCCTGATCACCGGCATCACCGTCGTGATCGACCCGGCCAAGCTCGCGCTGATGGACCTGCCGGATCCGGCGTGAGCCCTTGCCGGGCAGGTGGGGAAGGTTGGGTCCGCTCAGTGCACGAATGCACGGTTCGACATCACCGTGCGCACAAGCGGTCCAACGCCGACTGGCTCTCATCGTCCGCGGCGCGGTAGACCACCAACCGCTGGTCCGGATCTTGAAGCGGCATGAGCACTTCGAAATGCAAGGCGATCAGACCGACGTCAGGGTGCCGCATCGCCTTGCTCCCGCGGCCGTTGACCGTGATGTCCCGCTCGGCCCACAATCGCGCGAATTCCTCGTCACGGGCGATGAATTCGGCGATGAGGTCGGTCAGCGCCCGATCGTCCGGATGCGCGGCCCATGCGACGCGCAGGTGGGCGATCCCCTCCCGTACGACGCGGTCGCGGTCGACGTAGAGCTCGCGTATCTCCGGATGCAACAGGCAGAGCCACATCGCATTGCGCTGCGGGGGCGGCAGGGTGTCGAAATCCAGTAGCAGTCTCGCCATTTCGCTGTTCCAGGCCAGGATGTCGTAGCGGTGATTCATCAGCATGGCCGGCAGTGGCGAGAGGTCGGCCACAAGGCGGGCCAGCGGCGGCGTCGCGGTGGTGGCGGGTGCGTCGGCGCTGCGGGGGCGCTGCTGGGCCAGGTTGAAGAGGTAGGCGCGTTCGTCGGGGGCCAGGCGCAGCGCCCGGGCAAGCGCCTCCACCACATCCGCCGAGGGCCGCAGCCCGCGGGCCTGTTCAAGACGTACGACGTAGTCGGTGCTGACCCCGGCAAGGTCGGCGACCTCTTCGCGGCGCAGTCCCGGGGTCCGCCGGGCCTGCCGACGCGACGGCAGGCCGAAATCGTGCGGGTCCAGGCGTTCGCGCCGGGTCCGCAGGAACGCGGCCAACTCCTGTGTCGTGTCCACGGTGCGGGTCGTCATGCTCGATCCAACAGCCAGGGTAGGACCGGTGTTCCCAGGAACTTCTCTCCCTTAACCCCGGCGTGCGGCAGTCACATGCTTGTTCTCGACAGCGATCACCAGCGCAACAAGCGCAACAAGCACAGGAGGACACGATGGCGCTCACTCTCGACACCTACCGGCTCCTAGGCCGCTCCGGGCTGCGGGTCTCACCGCTGGCCCTGGGTGCGGCGACCTTCGGCACCGAATGGGGCTGGGGCGCCGAGCAGGACGAGGCGCGCAAGCTGTTCGACCTCTACGTCGAGCGCGGCGGCAACTTCATCGACACCGCCAGTACGTACACCAACGGCAGCTCCGAGCGCCTCCTTGGCGAGTTCACCCGCGACAACCGCGAAAGCCTGGTCCTTGCGACGAAATACACGACGCTGCGTCGCCCCGGGGATCCGAATTCCGGGGGCCCGCACCGCAAGAGCCTGTTCGCGTCGGTGGAAGCAAGTCTGCGACAGCTGAATACGGACTACATCGATCTGCTCTACCTGCACCTGTGGGATTTCACGACGCCGGTCGAGGAGATCCTGCGCGGCATGGACGATCTGGTCCGGCAGGGCAAGGTCTTGTACGTGGCGATCTCCAACGCCCCGGCCTGGCAGGTGTCGCGCATGCAGGCGATCGCCGACCTGCGGGGCTGGTCGCCGCTGGTCGCGCTGCAGATCGAGTACAACCTGATCGAGCGCACCGGGGAACGTGACCTGATCCCCATGGCACGCGAGATGGGATTGGGGGTGATCCCGTGGTCGCCGCTGGCCGGTGGCGTGCTCACCGGCAAGTACAGCCGCGACGAACTGACGGCGAAGAACGCCGTGTCGGACGACGGCACCCGCAAGAGCCTCACCATCGCGAACGGCGCACTCACCGAACGCAACCTCGCCATCGTGGACGTCGTGAAGGAGGTCGCCACGGAGCTGGGACGCACACCTGCCCAGGTCGGGCTTGCCTGGACCCTGCAGAACCCGGGCGTGACCGCACCGATCATCGGCGCCCGGACTCCCGCGCAACTGGAGGACAACCTGGGCGCCCTCGAGGTCGACTTCACCGCCTCCCAACTGGCCCGCCTCGACGAGGCGAGCACGATCGGACTCGGCTTCCCGCACGACATACTCGCGCGCGACTCGACCCGTGCACTGACCCGCGGGGACATGACGGTCGAGGCCCGCCGCTGATAGGGGCAGAAGAGGATCAGGCCGCTTCGGCGGCGCCGGCGCGCACCACGTTGGCCAGTGGGCGGCCCTGCGCCAGGCGGTTGATGTTCTCGGCGATCTCCGCCGCGCGGGCGGCGAAGGTGTCGGTGGTGTGCCCCGAGTGATGCGGCGTCATCAGCACGTTGGGCAGACGGTGGAACGGGAACCTGCTCGGTGCCTGCGGCGGGCCGGACCACCACACGTCAAGGGCGGCGCCCCTGATGACGCCGGAGCTGAGTGCCTCGTACAGGGCTTCCTCCTGTACGACGGGTCCGCGGGCCACGTTGACCAGGAGGGCCCCCTTTCCCATGGCGGCCAGTTCGGCGGGGCCGATCAGGCCGTGGGTGGCGGGGCCCAGGGGGACCGTGACCACCACGATGTCGGACTCGGAAAGGAGGTCGGGCAGCCGGTCGTTGCCGCCGATCCAGTCGGCCCGCAGATCGTCGGGGACCGGTGCGGAGGGGTCGCGCCGCACGGCACGTACCCGTAGTCCGACCGCCTGGCACAGTCGGGCGACCTCGGTGCCGGTCTCACCGAACCCGATGATCCCCACCCGGCGGCCCCGCAGCGTCGTCCCGAACGGCAGCTCCGCGTCGACGGCCACGTTGCGCCATTGCCCCGAGCGCAGCGCGCGGTCGGCGCCCAGGACGTCGCGGGACAGCATCATGACGGACATGAGCACGTGCTCGGCGATGGAGCGGCCATGGTGGTGGGTGGTGGTGACCGTCACTCCCGGGCCGAGCGCGTCCAGCGGGATGCCGTCGTAACCGGCGCCGACCACGTGGACGAGCCTGAGCCGTTCGGCGCGCCGGGCGTCCTCGGCGCTCAGCCGTGAGCCGACGTAGACCTCGACGTCGGGGATGCGCCCGGAGATGCGCGTGGCGGTCCAGTCGCAGGAGTCGAGCCAGGTGTGCCGGCCTTCGGTGCCTGCCTTGAGCGGTTCGTGGAACCGGCTCAGGATGCGGTGGTTGAGCATGATGTGCACGGGCGGGTCACCACCGGGGGGTCCTGGTCTCGAACGAGGGGTCGAAGCGGCGCATGTATCCGGTGTCGTCGCGGTCGCGCAGTCCGCAGTCGAGGTACTGCTTGTGGAGCCGGGCGAGCGCGTCCCGGTCCAGTTCCACACCCAGACCGGGAGCCGTCGGTACGGTGACGCGGCCCTCGCTGAACCGCAGTACCCCCGTGTCGACCACGTCCTCGTCCGGTCGCTTCCACGGCCAGTGCGTGTCACAGGCGTAGGTGAGGCGGGGAGTGGCCGCCGCGAGGTGGGTCATCGCCGCCAGGCTGATGCCCAGATGCGAGTTGGAGTGCATCGACATACCGAGGCCGAACGTGTCGCAGATCGCGGAGAGTTGGACGCCGCGCCGAAGGCCGCCCCAGAAGTGGTGGTCGGACAGGACGATGCCCACGGCCTTCTCGGCCACGGCCGGGGCGAGGTCGTCGAAGGAGACGACGCACATGTTCGTGGCCAGCGGCGTCGGTGTCCGCGCGGCCACGGACGCCATGCCGTCGATGCCCTCGGTCGGGTCCTCCAGATACTGCAGGACGCCCTCCAGCTCCCGGGCCACGTGCAGGGAAGTCTCGGTGCTCCAGGCGGCGTTGGGGTCAAGGCGCAGGGGGAGGTCGGGGAAGGCCTTGTGCAGGGCCCTGACGGCCGCGATCTCCTCGTCCGGCGGGAAGACCCCGCCCTTGAGCTTGATGGAGGAGAAGCCGTATGTGTCGATCATGCGTCTGGCCTGGTCGACCAGGCCGTCCGGGTCGAGGGCGGCGCCCCAGTCGTCGTCCTCCTGGCCGGGGTGTCCGGCCCACTTGTAGAACAGGTAGGCGCTGTAGGGGACCGAGGGGCGGACGGCCCCGCCGAGCAGGTCGCTGACCGGCCTGTCGAGCAGCTTGCCCTGGACGTCCAGACACGCGACGTCGAACGGCGACATGACCCGGTCCACGGCGCTGCTGCCGGTCACCATGCCGGACATGCCGTCGCCGCCCGAGGTGTCCTCGCCGAGGGCGCGTGTGGTGCGGACTGTCAGGTCGTTGAGGCTCCACACGTCCAGGCCGGTCAGTTCACCGGCGGCACGGCGCAGCCGCTCCAGGTGGACCGAGCCGCCGTACGTCTCGCCGACGCCGGTGACACCGCTCTCCGTGGTGATCTCCACGATCGTGCGCAGCGCGTAGGGCTCGTGCACCCCGACCGTGTTGAGCAGCGGATAGTCCCGGAAGGCCACGGGAGTCACGGTGACGTCGGCGATACGTGCGGCGTTCCCTGCCATGGAGCCAGCCTCATATGTAGTAGGCGTTCTCATTTGTAGACAGCGGTGTGTGGCGCTGTCAATGGCAGGACTACGGCACGGGGGTGAGCAGGGTGCCCTCCGTCATGAACCTCTGAAGGTTGTCCAGGACCAGATCGCCCATCGCCCGGCGCGTCTCGTGCGTGGCGCTCGCGATGTGGGGGAGCAGCACCACCCGGTCCGAATCCCTCAGCTCCCGCGGCACGTTCGGTTCGTCGGCGAAGACGTCGAGCGCCGCACCGGCGATGCGTTCCTCCTGCACCGCGGCGACCAGGGCCGGCTCGTCGACGACGCTGCCGCGTGCGACGTTGACCAGGTAGCCCTGCGGGCCCAGCGCCTCAAGCACCTCCGCCGAGACCAGGCCCCGGGTGGCCGCGCCGCCCGCGACCGTGACGACGAGCGCGTCGCACTCGGCGGCGAGTTCCCGTGCGGTGGGCAGATGGCGGTAGGGGACATCGGCGACCGGGACGCGCGAGCAGTACGCGATGTTCGCACCGAAGCCCTCGAAGCGTCGCGCGACGGCCCGGCCGATACGGCCGAGGCCGAGGATGCCGATCCGCTTGCCGCTCACTCGGGAAGCCAGCGGGAAGGGCGCGGAGCCCCACCTCCCACCGCGTACGTACCTGTCACCGGCCGACAGGCCGCGCATGACGTCGATCAGGGCGCCGACGGCGAGGTCGGCCACGCAGTCGGTGAGCACGTCAGGGGTGTTGCTGACGTCGACGCCCCGCGCCCGGGCGTGCGCCACGTCGGTGGTCTCGTAGCCGACGCCGAAGTGGATGATCGCCCCCAGCCGCGGCAGCGCGTCCATCAGGGAATTGCCGACGCCGTACCGCGCGCTGGTCACCGCGGCCACCACGTCGTCGGCGTACTCGCGCAAGTCGGTGTCGGGATCGGGCAGTTCGTGCAGGCGCACGGTGCGGTAGCGCTCGGCCAGTGCCTTCTCCAGGTCGGGGAGCAGCGGAGAGACCTGGAGCACGGTGCCGGGACCGGTCGGGGTGCCGGGGGCGGCAGTGGAGTTGGGCATGGTGGTACTCCCGTCGTCGAGGGGGCCGTGACGGCGTGCGGTGCGCCGCGGACACGAGATCCGACCCTCCGCACGCCTTGACGCTGCTCCGGCGTCGGCTTAGCTTCAGCGTTCACGGATGCGGACTGGGTACGCAAGTGTAAACAGCATCAGGAGGTTGGCCCGCACTCGGATCGCCACACGACAGCACTCCCCCCGGAGATACGCCGACGATGAAGTCTTCCGTTTCTTCCCACCCGCCCGGACGAAGGCGGCCCCGCACGATGAGCGCGCTGCTCCTGTCGGGCACGCTGCTCGTGTCCAGCGGCTGTGCCGTGGCCAACAGTGCGGGCGGTGACGCGGGCCGCGCCGACGGCCGCACCCTGCGGGTGGTGCTCACCCAGGAACCGCCGACGCTGGAACCCTGCGAAGCCTCACTGACCGGTACGGGCGTCGTCGTCCGGTCCAACATCACCGAACCCCTCGTCGAGCGCGATCCCGTCTCCGGCGACCTGGACCCGCTGCTCGCGACCGGCTGGAAGCAGACCACGCCCCGCACCTGGACCTTCGACACACGCAGCGGGGTGACCTTCCAGAACGGCCAGCCGTTCACCGCCGAGGACGCCGCCTTCTCCATCGAACGGGCCGTCAACTCCGACCTCGCCTGCAACGTGGAGGGCTACGTCTTCGGCAACGACGACCTCAAGGTGAAGACGTCAGGGGAGAACAGCCTGACCGTCACCACCGCCGAGCCCGACCCCATCCTTCCGCTCCGCCTGAGCTTCGTGGAGATCGTGCCGCGTACGACCGACACCAAGTCCAAGGTGCGCATACCGATCGGCACAGGACCGTACGCCGTGCGTGACTGGCAGCCCGGAGCCGCGATCTCCCTCAGCCGCTACGACGACTACTGGGGCAAGGCTCCCGACTTCCCCCGGGCCCGCTACGTCTGGCGCAGCGACGCCAGTGTCCGGGCCGCCATGATCGACAAGGGTGAGGCGGAGATCGCCGTGGCACTCGATCCGACGGAGGCGGAGAAGGACACGACCGTCGCCTATCCCAACAACGAGACGACCGCGCTACGACTCGACGGCCGCGAGGCGCCGCTCGACGACCTGCGGGTGCGCCGGGCGATCGACATGGCAGTGGACCGCGAGGGCATCATCGACGCCCTGCTCGGCGGACTCGCCGAACCGGCTGCCCAGTTGGTGCCACCCGGAGTGGTGGGACACAACGACAAGATCAAACCGACCCGGCAGGACGTGGCCGGGGCCCAGGCGCTGGTCAAGGAGGCGAAGGCCGACGGCGTACCCACCGGCCGGACGATCACCCTGGTCGCCCGCAACGGCATGTTCTCCGGAGTGTCGGAGACCGCGGAGGCACTCCAGTACCAGATGGAGCGGATCGGTCTTGACGTGAAGGTCCGGATGGCCGACACCGCCACCCATCTCCAGTACCAACTGAGGCCGTTGCCCAAGAACGTCGGACCCGTCGCCCTGCTCATGATGCACGGCAACCAGGCCGGTGACACGGCCTTCACCACCAGTCAGTACCTGCTGAGCGACGGGCCGCAGTCCACCTTCGGCAGCAAGGACCTCGACAAGCTCGTCACCGACGCGGGCGCGCTGTCCGGCGAGAGGCGCCAGAAGGCCTTCGCCGACCTGCTCGTCCGCCAGAACAGATCCGTCGCGCAGTACGCCCATATCGCCCACATGAACGGACTCCTCGGCCTCTCACGGTCGATCCGGTACAAGCCGAACTCCGCCACCGGCGACGAACTCCGGCTCGCCGAGGTCGGCCAGGCAAAGGCGGCGAGGCGCTGACATGTTCCCCTTCCTGCGCAAACGCATGGTCTCCAGCGCCATCCCCCTGGTGTTCGTGGTGCTCGGCGTGTTCTTCCTGGCCCGGATGACCGGCAACCCGGTCGACCTCTATCTCCCTCTGAGCGCCACCCCCGAGCAGCGCGCGGAGTTCTCCGCCGCCCAGGGCTTCGACCTGTCGATCCCGGCCCAGCTGTGGAACTACCTCGTCGACGCCGTGCACCTGGACTTCGGCACCTCGCTGCGGACCGGGGAGTCGGCGGGCGGAATGGTGCTCGACGCCTTCCCCGTCACCCTGCAACTCGCCGGCGTGACCATGCTGCTCGCCATCACCGGAGCGATCCTTGTCGGCAGCCTGGCCGCCTACCGCCCCAACTCCCTGGTCGACCGGATCGCCAGCCTGCTGTCGATGACGGCCGCCAGCATCCCCGACTTCTGGTTCGCCATCATGGGCGTACTGGTCTTCGGCGTGAGCCTCGGACTCCTGCCGACCTCCGGCACGCTGGGCGGACCCGAGATCTGGGTGCTGCCCATCGCCACCCTGCTGATCCGCCCGTTCGGGGTCCTTGTCCAGGTGGTGCGGGGCAGCATGGTCGCCGCGCTGTCCGCGCCCTACGTCAAGATCGCCCGGAGCAAGGGCGCCGCGCCCCGGCGAGTGATCTTCGGGCACGCCCTGCGCAACGCGGTGACACCCGTCCTGACCGTGGCGGGCGATCTGACGGTGGGCCTCGTCAACGGCGCGGTGATCGTCGAGACGATCTTCGGCTGGCCCGGCATCGGCAAACTCATGATCGACTCCATCCTCCAGCGCGACTTCGCGGTACTGCAGGCGGCGGTGCTCCTGACCGCGGTGACGATCTTCGCGCTCAACATCCTCGTCGACGTCTGTCACGCGCTGACCGACCCCCGCGTGCGTCAGGCGGTACCGGCGTGAGCGAAGGAAGCACCATGCCCAGAGACCACATGCCCAGAGAAGAGCACTCCGCCGCCCCCGCCGCTCCTGAGACCGCGAAACCCGCCCGCGCGTCGCGCTGGTGGCTGATGCTGGGCCGGGACCGCGCCGCGGCCGTCGGGGCCGTCATCCTCACCCTGGTCGCCCTCGTGGCGCTCTTCGGCCCGCTGATCATCAAAGACCGCGCACAGCGTCAGAACCTGGACGACTCTCTGCGGCCACCGTCCCTGAGCGACGGGGTGTACGGACTACTCGGTACAGACGTCCTGGGCCGCAGCGTCCTTGCCCGCCTCGTCGAGGCCGCCGCGACGACCCTGTCCGTGGCCGTCCCCGCCGTGCTGTGTTCGCTGGCCATCGGCTCGGCCCTCGGTCTCTGGGCCGGCTACCACGGTGGCCGGCGCGAGAGTCTCGCCATGCGCGTCGCCGACGTGATCCTCAGCTTCCCCTCGCTGCTCATCGCGGTGGTCGTCCTTTACGTCTTCTCGCCCAGCGCGCTGAACATCGTGCTGATCCTCGCCGTCACCCGCATCCCCGTATACCTGCGCACCGCGCGGGCGGAAGCCGCCGAACTGCGCAGCCGACTGTTCGTGGACGCGGCCCGTACCTTCGGCACGCCGAGCAGGAAGATCATCTACTGGCACATACTGCCGATCGCCCTGCCGACGCTGCTCACGGTCGCCACCCTCGACTTCTGTTTCGTCATGCTCACCGAGTCGTCGCTGAGTTTCCTCGGCATCGGCATCCAGCCGCCGGACGTCAGCTGGGGCCTGATGGTCGCTCAGGGGCGGCAGTACCTCCAGACCGCCTGGTGGATCACCGTGCTCCCCGGGCTCGCCATCGTGCTCACCACGGTGTCCGCCACGGTCCTCGCCGCCTGGGCCCGCATCGCCACCGACCCCGCACAGCGCTGGCGTCTGACGCTGCCGACGAAGCGCCGTGGCGTCTCCGCCGCCGTTCCTCCGGAGTTGATCCCGTGACGACGACCGCCGCCCCCGCACCGTCCGGCACCGTCGCCCCCGACGTCGCCCTCGACGTCGAAGGACTCTGCGTAGACCTGAGTACGCCCCTGGGGACGGTGCGCGCCGTGGACGGCGTCAGCTTCAGCGTCCGCCGCGGCCGCACCCTGGCTCTCCTCGGCGAGTCGGGCTGCGGCAAATCCATGACCGCTCTGTCGGTCGTGGGACTCCTCGACCCCGCGGCCGATGTCACCGGCGGTGAGGTCCGGATCAGGGGCAGCGACACGCTGCGGCTGAGTCCGGCGGAACGCCGCAAACTGGCAGGGCCCGTCCTGTCGATCGTCTTCCAGGACGCCCTGACCGCCCTCAACCCGGTGCAGCCGGTGGGCCGTCAGATCGGCGAGCCGTTCCGCATCCACCGCGGACTCTCCCGGCGCCAGGCCAAGGAGAAGGCGATCGAGCTGATGACGCGCGTGGGCATCCCCGAGCCGAGGCAACGGGCCCGCTCCTACCCGCACCAGTTCTCCGGCGGCATGCGCCAGCGCCTCCTCATCGCGATGGCCGTCGCCCTCGACCCCGATGTGCTCATCGCCGACGAACCCACCACCGCGCTCGACGTGACCGTGCAGGCGCAGATCATGCGGCTGCTGCGGGACATCCAGAACGAACGCGACATGGCTCTCGTCCTGATCACCCACGACCTGGCCGTAGTCGCCCAGCGCGCGGACGACGTGGTCGTGATGTACGCGGGCACGGTCGTGGAGAACGGACCGGTGCGGGACGTCTTCTCCGCTCCCCGCCACCCCTACACACGGGGACTGCTCGACTCGGTCCCGGAACACGCCGTACGAGGGCGCCCGTTGCCCGCCGTGCCCGGCAGCCCGCCCGAGCTGAGCGCGGTGCCGCCCGGCTGCGTCTTCCAGGACCGCTGCCCGCTGGTACGCGAACGCTGTGTCCGGGAACGGCCGGTGCTGCGTCCGTCGGGCGACGGCCGTACGACCGCCTGCCACTTCTCAGAGGAGCTGGCCAATGTCTGAGCCCCGAGCCACCGCCGCGGCTCCCGCCGCACCGGAGGCAGCCGAAGCGCGTCCGCTGCTCGAGGTCAGCGGCGTCACCAAGAGCTTCGGCAGCGGCCGTCGCAGGCTGACCGCCCTGGACGGCGTCGACGTACAGCTCGGCAGGGGAGAGACCCTCGGACTCGTCGGCGAGTCAGGCTGCGGCAAGTCCACCCTGGCCCGGGTGCTGCTCGGCCTCGAACGGCCCGACGCGGGCACGGTGCGGTTCGACGGCACCGACCCGTTCGCCCTGCGCGGCAAGGAACTCCTCGCCTGGCGCCGCCGCGTCCAGATGGTCTTCCAGGACCCCTTCGCCTCCCTCAACGCGCGCATGTCGGCCGCCGATCTGATCGGCGAACCCTGGCGCACCCACCGGGACGTCGTACCGGGTCCGAAGGCCCGGGAGAAACGCGTCCGCGAACTGCTCGCCCTGGTCGGTCTTCGGGACAGCGACGCCCACCGCTACCCCAATGAGTTCTCCGGCGGACAGCGCCAGCGCATCGGCATCGCCCGCGCCCTTGCCCTGGACCCCGACCTCATCGTGTGTGACGAGCCCGTCTCCGCCCTCGACCTGTCCGTGCAGGCGCAGGTCCTGAACGTCCTGTCGGAACTCCGCTCACGCCTCGGTGTCGCGTACGTGTTCATCTCCCACGACCTGTCCGTGGTGCGCTACATCGCCGACCGGGTGACGGTGATGTACCTGGGCAAGGTCATCGAGCACGGGAACACCGAGGAGGTCTTCGACCGCCCCCAACACCCCTACACCTCGGCGCTGATGTCGGCCGCACCGGTCCTGGACGCCTCCCGCGCCAGTGGTGACCAGGAGATCCAGCTCCAGGGGGAGATCCCCTCGCCTTTCGACATCCCCTCCGGCTGCCGCTTCCGTACCCGGTGCTGGCGTGCCGAGGACGTGTGCGCCACCGAGGCGCCGCCGCTCGTGGTCCGCGGGACGACGGGCGCGGCCGACTCCCACACAGCTCTGTGCCACTTCCCCTTGGAGCCGGCGACGGAGTCAGCGGGGATATGAGACTGCGCCGGGGACGCGGCGGCGATCGGGGGGCGGGTGTGCTCGCCACTCTCTTATTGCACATATATTGCAACTAGCGACAATGTGCAGAAGGAGGGTCGCGGTGAGTGGACCGGTGGTGCTGGGGATCGAGTCGTCGTGCGACGAAACCGGCGCGGGCATCGTGCGGGGCGGGAAACTCCTTGCCCACGTGGTGGCGTCGAGCATGGACGAACACGCCCGCTTCGGTGGCGTGGTGCCCGAGATCGCAGCCCGCGCCCATCTGCACGCCTTCACTCCGGTCGTGCGACAAGCCCTGGCGGACGCCGGTCTGCGACTTGAGCAGATCGACGCCGTCGCCGTCACCACGGGACCCGGCCTCTCCGGCGCCCTGCAGGTCGGCCTTGCCGGTGCGAAGTCCCTGGCCTACGCGGCGGACGTCCCGCTGTACGGAGTGCACCACCTGGCCGGACATGTCGCCGCCGACACCCTTGAGCACGGCCCGCTGCCCGAGCCGTGCGTGGTCCTCATCGTTTCCGGTGGCCACACTTCCCTGCTCCTGGTCCCGGACCTGGTGCGCGAGCTGATCCTGCACCTGGGCGACACGCTCGACGACGCGGCCGGCGAGTGCTTCGACAAGGTCGCCCGCATCCTGGGCCTGCCGTATCCCGGCGGGCCCGCCATCGACCGCGCCGCGCGTGACGGCGACCCGGGCGCGGTCACCTTCCCGCGCCCGCTGACCCGGGCCGGGGACGACCCGTACGCGTTCTCCTTCTCCGGATTGAAGACGGCCGCCGCACGCTGGGTGGAGCAGCACCGGCAGCGTGGCGCGGAGCCGTCGGTCGCCGACGGGGCGGCCGCGCTGCAGGAGGCCGTCGCCGACGTCCTCACCCGTAAGGCCTTGCGTGCGTGCCGCGATCACGACGTGAGGACACTGATCGTGGTCGGGGGAGTGGCCGCCAACTCCCGTGTGCGGGCCCTGGCCGAACAGCGCTGCCGGGCCGCGGGCATCGAGCTGCGGGTACCGCCGATGACGCTGTGCACCGACAACGGTGCCATGATCGCCGCCGTCGGTGACCTGTTGGTCCGCTCCGGCGCCCAACCCGCTCCGCTCGATGTGTCGATCGACCCGTCCGCACCGCTGGAGTACGCGTCCCTCGCGCCGCTGCCGAAGCCCACGGCGCGGGCTGCTTGACGTCACCGCTCACCGCACGGCCCGCACCTATTGCCTCGTACGCAACAATGAGCACACGAGGCGACGGGAGCCAGGAAGCCGGTGTGAATCCGGCGCGGTCCCGCCACTGTGACCGGGGAGCGATCCTCCTGCACGCCACTGTCCGCGCACGTGGACGGGAAGGCGGAGGCGAGCGACGATCCGGGAGTCAGGAGACTGACCCGTCGCCGGTCTGACAGCAGGGGCGAGGACACCCCGGAGAGGATCGACTGTGATCACGTATGCCCGGACGGCGCCGAAGCAGCGACCGGAACCCGGCAGACGAGGAGTCCTTGCCGCCGGAGGCGCCCTGGCGCTCACCGCGTCCGGCCTGCTCACCGGCTGCGGCGGGGACGGGAAGGACGGGGGAGGCAGCGACCGGTTCCGCGCCGCGTTCACGGCCGGCGGCTCCCAGGAAACCCTCGACCCCCACGTCGCCCCGAACTTCGTCGACCAAGCCCGCGCCAAGGCCCTCTACGACACGCTCGGTACGTACGCGGACGACATGTCCGTCCGTGCGCGCCTCGCGGAGTCATGGGAGAGCGACGCCTCCGGCACCCGGTGGCGAATACGTCTGCGCGCGGCGGAATTCCACGACGGGAAGCCCGTCACCGCGAACGACGTCCTCTACAGTTACCGCCGCGCCGCCGACCCCGATACCGGCTCGCCCTCGCAGGTGCTGCTCTCCTCGATCGATTTCGCCGCGAGCAAGGCCGACGGCGAACGGTCCGTGGTCTTCAAGCTGAAGGCGCCGAACTTCGAGTTCCCATCCGTCCTCGCGGGCCCCGGCACCGAGATCATCCCCGACGGGACGAAGGACTTCCGCAAGCCCGTCGGCTCCGGTCCCTTCACCTATGTGTCGTTCACGCCCGGAGGCATCGCCCGCTACCGGGGCTGGGCGGACCACTGGGACGGCGCTCCGCACATCGCCGGGCTCGAGATCGTCCCGGCGAACGACGAGTCGGCGCGGCTCAACGCGCTGCTGTCCGGGCAGGTGCACTACGCCGCCGACATGGCCGGTTCCTCCGTGGAACGGCTGAAGAAGGAGAGCTCGACCCGGTTGCTGACGGCCGAGCGGGCGACCGCGCAGCAGCTCCTCCTGCGCACCGGCCGCGAGCCGTTCGACGATCCACGCCTGGTGCGGGCCGTACAGCTCGGCATCGACCGGGCGGCGCTGGTGCGTATCGCGCTTGCCGGCCACGGTGAGATCGGCGACGACCTGTTCGGGATGGGCCTGCGCGGCTACCCGGACGACCTCGAGCCGCGTGCACGGGATGTCGACGAAGCGCGCAAGTTGGTGAAGGAGGCCGGCGCCGATGGCCTGCACATCACCGTGGAGACGAGTTCCGTCGACGCCGCGTGGGAGCCGGCCGCGGATCTGATGGCGCGGCAGCTGCGCGAGGTCGGACTGAAGCTGACGGCCAACACCCGTGCTTCCAGCACCTACTTCTCCGAGATCAAGACGAAGGGCGTCGCCGCCTTCAACACCACCTCCACCCTGCCTGTCTCCGACTTCCTGCAACAGCGGGTCCGTGGCGGAGCGGCCCGCAACCAGACGCAGTACGCGTCGAAGAAGTTCGACGCGCTGCTCGAGCGAGCCCGAACCACCCGGGACGAGAAGGATCGGCTGAGCTTGCTTGCCCGCGCCCAGAAGATCGCCCGCGACGAATCCGGCCTCCTTGTGTGGGCGTTCTCCGATGCCAACGACGCCATCGACGAGTCCGTCCGCGGCCTGCGCGCGGCACCGCCGAACTCCCACGACTGGGCCCGCTTCGACCGGGTCCGCATCGGCTGAGGTGCGCGCCTACATCCTGCGGCGTTCGCTCCTGGCACTGGTCCAATGCCTGTTCGTACTGGTGGCTGTGTTCGCCGTCGGGTCGCTCCTTCCCGGCGACACCGCCGACGTATTGCGCGGTGAACTCGGTACGCCCGAACAAGTGGCAGCGCTACGGCAACAGTTGGGCCTTGACCAACCGGCCTGGACCCGCTTCTGGCACTGGCTCGGCCGCCTGCTCACCGGTGACCTCGGAAACTCCCTGACGACCGGGCTGCCCGTGGTCGACGACATCGGCCGCCGAACCGGGGTGACGCTGCTGCTCGGTGTGCCTGCGCTGGTCCTCGTCACCGTGGTGGCGCCGCTGCTCGGCACCATGTCCGGTTTGCGAGAGGGGAGCCGCACCGACCGTGCATTGAACGCGGCCGCCGTGCTGCTGCACGCCGTCCCGGAGTTCGTGCTCGGGCTGCTGCTCGTCGCATCGGTGTCGCTGGCGGCCGGACTGCTGCCCGCCACCGCCGTCGGTATGGACACGGCCGCGTTGCTGGCGGAGCCCGCGGTCCTGGTGCTCCCCGTCACCGTACTGACGGCCAGGCACCTGTGTGATCTGGCGCGCCAGATCCGCGTGGGCGTAGCGGCCGAACAGCCTGGCCCCGTCGCCGAGCACCTACGGCTCCTCGGCATGCAGGAACGCACGGTGGTGCTGCGCCACGTGCTGCCCAATGCCCTCGGCCCCGCCGCCCAGCAGTACGCCCGGTGCGTGGAGGGGCTCCTTGGCGGCGCCGTGCTCGTGGAGGCGGTGTTCGGATTCCGCGGCCTCGGCAGCGGCTTCGTCGAGGCGGTGCAGAACCGGGACCTGCCCCAAGTACAGACGTATGCACTCTTGTTCGCGGGCACCGCCGTCGTCGTGAACCTCGTCGCCGATCTGGTCGCCCACCGCCTCGCACCGCGCAGGGAGGTGACGGCGTGATGCTGCCGGAGAAGGCCGACCCGGTGGGTGAGGTACGACCGCGCATGCCGTGGATCGCCTTGCTTCTGCTGGGGGTGCCGGTGCTCGCGGCCCTGCTGGGGCCGTGGCTGGCGGGGGAGGCGTCACCGGACGAGGATGCGCTGCCTTCGCAGCCGCCCGGGGCGGGTCACCTGCTCGGCACGGACGTCCTTGGACGCGACGTGCTGGCGCTCGTTTTGCAGGGCGGTGCCTCGGTGGTGGGCAGCGCCCTGGCGGCACTCTTGGTCGGTATGGCCGCCGGGGTTCCGCTGGGTCTGCTGGCCGCGGGTCCGCGGCGTGGCCTGGACGAGGCGGTGATGCGTGCACTGGATCTGCTCCTCGCCTTCCCCGGCCTGCTGGTCCTGATGACCCTGGCCGCGACGGGGCACCGTGAGTGGTTCTGGCTGGTGACGGTCGCCGGAATGCTTCAAGTCCCCGCCGTCGCACGCCTGGTGCGTGGCGCCGCGCTCGCGCCGGGTTCCCGCACGGTCGTCGAGGCGCTGCGGATGCAGGGGCACGGCTGGGCGTACATCCATCTCCGGCATCTGGCGCGGGAGCTGGCCGCTCCGCTGGCCACCGATGCGGGCGGCCGGTTCTCCGCCGTGCTGTACCTGTTGGCGTCCGCCAACTTTCTCGGTCTTGGACTCCCCGCTTCCTCGCCCGACTGGGCCGTGCTCATCGAGCGCAACAGCGACGCCCTGTTCACCCAGCCCGCCGCCGTCCTGGTACCCGCCGGTCTCCTGACGGCGCTGTGCGTCGGCGGAAACCTGCTGGTGGACCGCGCCCTCGCCCACAGGAGAAGAAGGCCGTGAACGGTTCCTCCGACATGCCGCTCCTGGAGATCCCGGAGATCTCCGCGTATGCCGACGGGAGCCCGCGCCCGCTCCTGGACCGGGTCGAAGTGGCCGTCCCGGCAGGTGCCGTGGTCGCCGTCGTCGGCCCGTCGGGCAGTGGCAAGACCACGCTCGGTCTTGCGGCGCTCGGCGCCTCACGCGGCGGCGTGCGGCTGGCCGGACGTGTCCTGCTCGGCGGCACAGATCTCATGACCCTCGCGCCGGTCAGACGTCCCGCGGCCCGGGCGGGCCGTGCGGCCCATCTGCCGCAGCATCCGGAATCGGTACTGGATCCGGTCCGCCGGGTCGGCGGCGCGTTGACGGAGCTCGCGGTCCTCGGGCAACCGGGACGGACCGCGCGGAAGGCCGCCGCACGCAGGGCACTGGTCTCGGCAGGACTGGAGTGGGAGTCGGTCCGGCGCCGCTTTCCGCACCAGCTCTCCGGTGGTCAGCAGCAGCGCCTGGCGCTGGCCTCCGCTCTGGTGACGGGGGCACGGCTGCTGGTACTCGACGAACCGACGAGCGGCCTTGACCCGGCGCTCGCACACGCCCTGGGCCGGACGGTCCGTCGGCTCGCGGACGACGGTGTCGGCGTTCTGCTGCTCAGCCACGACCTGCCGATGGTGCGCCGGACGGCAGATCGGGTCGTCGTTCTTGAGCACGGCCGGGCCGTGGACAACGGACCGACGACGGACATCCTCGGCCCAGGCTGCCCCGCACCCGGACCCAGGCCATCCACCGTCGGGCTGACCACTGGCCGCCATCCGGCCATCCGGGAACTGCTTGCCGCGGAACATCGCACCGGGTCGGACGGCAAGGCGGGTCCCAGCATCGCCGCTCCGGCCCGGCAGGGCCCGGGAGGGGTCGTGGCCGAGGAGATAGTCGTGCGCCGCAGATCCGCCGATCCCCTCGCCGGGCCGGTGTCGATGGCATTTCCACCCGGCAGCAGGACCGCGCTGCTCGGCCCCTCCGGCTCGGGCAAGACGACGTTCGCCCGCGTTCTTGCCGGACTGACGACGCCGACTCTGGGCGGGACGAGGATCGACGGTCGATCGCTCCCTGCCCGCGTCGACCGCCGTACGACCGCACAGCGCCGCGTCGTCCAATACGTGCACCAGGACAGCGCAAGCTCCTTCGAGGAACACCGTCCGCTCATCGAGCAACTGACCGACACAGCGCGGCTTCTGCGCGGTCTTCGAAGCGAGGAGGCGACGACTGAGGCGTTGGAGACGGCGGAAAGGCTGGGCCTTGACGCGGCGCTCCTGCGCCGAACCCCGTCCCGGCTGTCCGGCGGCCAGCTTCAGCGTTGCGCGCTCGTACGGGCCCTGACGGCACGTCCGGCACTTCTGATCTGCGACGAGGTGACGTCGGCACTGGACACCGTTTCCCGGGAGCGTGCGCTCGACGCGCTGCCTGGTCTCCTCGCCCCGGCCGAAACCGCCCTGCTGTTCATCAGTCACGATGTGCCCGCAGTGCGAGCGCTCACTGAGAACGCCGCGCTCTTCGAAGGCGGCCGCTGTGTGCGGCGCGGTCCTCTCGATGAGGTGCTGCCTGCTGGGTGGCGGTAGGGGAGTGCGACTTACGTACACCAGTTGGGAACGGTTTAAGCTCTGCACGACAACAGCACGGCGTGGAGCCGACATGCAAGGGGTGCGCTTGTCAACGAAGGCGTCGTCGCGGCGGTTTCCTGCCTTTGACGTCGGGCTCCTCATAGCCCTGGTGCTGCTCAGCGTCCTCGTTGCCGCGTGGAACGGATCTCGGGCGGAGAGCGATCCCGACTGCGGCCCGTGGGTCGGCCTGGCCCTGCAGACCGTGGTGTTGCTGACCCTGCTGGTGCGGCGGAGGCGGCCCCTGATGGTCCTCGCTGTGGCACTGGTGGCATCGGTGGTGATGACGGTGTCGGTGTGGCCGGCGCCCGGACTCCTGGTGGCATCGAGGGAGCAGTCGGGAGTGTGGATAGCCATGTCGGGGCCTTTCGCGGCGTATTCGGCGGTGGTGTATTCGTCGCGTACGCGAGTGGCGTGGGCGTTGACGGGGTTGTTGGTGTTGGTGGCGGCTCGGTTCTGGGAGTTGTCGTTCGTGGTGGCGGCGCCGGGGGTGCTGGTGACGGCGGTGCCGGGGTTGCTGGGGATGTATGTGGGGGCGCGGCGTGGGTTGATCGAGATGTTGACGGAGCGTGCCGAACGGGCGGAGCGGGAGCAGTTCTTGTTGGCTGAGCGGGCGCGTGTCGAGGAGCGGGTGCGTCTGGCCGGGGAGATGCATGACGTGGTGACGCATCGGGTGTCGTTGATGGTGTTGCAGGCGGGGGCGTTATGGGTGTCGTCGTCGGATGAGGTGGTGCGTGCGGAGGCGGAAGGGTTGCGGGCCGCGGGGTGTCAGGCGTTGGAGGAGTTGCGGGATGTGGTGGGGGTGTTGAGGTCTCCGGCGAGTCTGGAGGCGTTGGAGTCGGCGGAGTTGGTGATGCCAAGTGCTGGTGCTGGTGCTGGTGCTGGGGTCGGGGTTGAGGGGGTGGGGCTTTCGGTGCTTGTCGAGGAGTCGCGGGCGGTGGGTGTCGATGTGGAGCTTGATGAGCTGGGGGACCGGTCGGTGTGGTCGCCGGTGGTGGCGCGTACCGCGTATCGGGTGGTGCAGGAGGCCCTGACGAACGTACGGAAGCACGCGCCGGGCAGCTCGGTACGGGTGGAAGTGCGCCATGAGGCGGGGCAGGTGCGGCTGCGGGTGGCGAACTCGGCGGCCAGGGATGCGGTGGACACGGAGCTGGCGTCCAGTGGCTCGGGGAGTGGCCTGAAGGGGCTGCGCCAGCGGGTCGAACTGGTCGGCGGAACCTTCGAGTTCGGACCTGTCAGTGGCGGCGGCTTTCACGTGGAGTCCGTCCTTCCGGCAGAATGCCCCACCACGGTCCCGTGACCCTGGTCGCGACGAGTGGGACCTCGGCGAGGACCTCGTCGGTGGTGGTGGCCCAGCGGCGGATGGACTGCCGGAGGATGAGCCCGAACCAGATATGACCCCGCACACATTCACTCGAAGATGATCGGCGGGACAACTCTTAGGTAGACTGCATGACATGGGGCGCGGAATCGTAAAGGTGTTGGTCGTTGATGACGAGCCCATGGTCTGCGCGCATCTGAGGACGATTCTCGGATCCGCGGATGATATCGACATCGTCGATGAAGCCCACGACGGTGCGGCCGCCGTGGAGAGTGTCGTGCGGCACCGCCCCGATCTCGTTCTCATGGATCTGCGGATGCCGGGGGTAGACGGCCTCACGGCGATCGAAGGCATCATGAAACTCGACCAGCCACCGAAAGTCGTGGCGCTCACCACATTTGACGCCGACCAATATGTGATGCGTGCTTTGCGCAGCGGGGCCAGCGGATTCCTGGTGAAATCCACGCCCCCCGAGCACCTCATCGACCTGGTCCGCGTCGCCGCCGACGGGCACACGGTTCTCTCGCCCGTCGCCATGCGCCGTATCGTCGCCTCCTCCTCGGACGAGGATGCGGCACGCGAGCGCGCCAAGAACCTCATCGGCAAGCTCACGGAGCGCGAGGCGGACGTGCTCACCTGCCTCGGCGAGGGCCTTTCGAACGCCCAGATCGCCACGAAGCTGTTCCTCAGCGAGGCGACGATCAAGGGCTATGTCTCGCGCATGCTGGTCAAGCTGGAGTGCACGAACAGGACGCAGGCGGGGCTGCTCGCCTACGACGCGGGGCTCGTCACCCGCTGAGCGCAGTCGGCGACGAAAAGACTGATTCGACGCGGAAGCCGTAGGGCAACGCCTTGAGCCGGATCAGGCGTTGACCAAGTGCCGGCACCCGGCCGCGTTCACCGATTAGCGGCCAGCACTGCCGCGAGGCCCTCCTGCAGATCCTTGACGAAATACTCGGGCACCTCCAGCGACGGGAAATGTCCCCCGGTTTCGGGCGACCTCCATCGCACGATCTGCCGGTACCGCTCCTGCGCCCAGGGTCGCGGACACTTCTCGACGTCGCGGGGATACATGGTGAGTGCTGAGGGGACGTCGACCCGAAGTTCGGGATCGAGCGAGTTGTGGCTTTCGTAGTAAATACGGGCCGCCGATGCGCCGGTCCGCGTCAGCCAATACAGGGTGACGTCGTCAAGAATGCGGTCTCTGGAAATCGTCTCGAACGGGCTGTCTTCGGTGTCCGACCACTCGGCGAACTTGTCGAGGATCCAGGCAAGAAGCCCGATCGGTGAGTCGACGAGCGAGTAGCCGATGGTCTGCGGTCGGGTCGCCTGCTGCTTCGCGTACGCCGCGCGGTGGCTCCAGAAGTCGCTGGTTTCCTCGGTCCACTTGCGCTCGACCGCCGTCAGCCCGTCCGTCGTCAACCCGGGCGGTCCCTCCGCGAACGTCGTGTGGATGCCGAGAACGTGCGCCGGGAACCTACCGCCGATGACCGTGGTGATATTGCCTCCCCAGTCGCCGCCGTGGGCTGCGAACTTGCTGTAGCCGAGCCTTCCCATCAATTCCACCCAGGCGGCCGCGATCTTTTCGGTTCCCCACCCGGTGGTGGCCGGCTTGTCGCTGTAACCGAAGCCGGGCAGCGACGGGACCACGACGTGGAACGCCGGCGCGTCCGCGTCCTTCGGATCTGCCAGCTCGTCCACGACATCGATGAACCGAGCGATGCTGTCCGGCCAGCCGTGCGTCAAGATCAGAGGAGTGGCATCCGCGCGCGCGGATCGGCGGTGCAGGAAGTGGATTCCCAGATCATCAATGGTCGTGCGGAACTGGCCGATCCGGTTGAGGCGCTCTTCGAACGACCGCCAGTCGTACCCGGTGCGCCAGTAGTTCACGACATCGACGAGGTCGGCGAGAGGAACGCCCTGTTCCCATCGGCGAGGGCCGGGCGCGGCGCCATGGACCGTCTCGGCCTCCGGCAGTCGCGCCGCGGCCAGTCGCGCACGGAGATCGTCGAGGTCGGCGTCAGTTGCGTGGGCTTCAAATGCTTGCACGTCGCTGGTTGGACGCGGCATGAGACCTCCTGGCCGTCGCGGAACCGGCTACGACCTATCGTGAACCGGCTAAGAAGGTTCTAGCAGTTTTCCGAGCCACGCCGCAACCGGCTAAGGTGGTTCCATGCCTGCTGCGTTCCCTGACTTCCGCCTCGGTAATGTGCTGGCGACCAGCTTCACGGGGACTCTGTCGGAGCGTCATGGCGACGCTGTGGAGCGCATTCCCACGCCGCACCGGCTCGTCGACTGGCTCGCAGTGAACGGCCTCGCCGTGGACTCCTGCACCACCGCCCAGCTCGACCACGCCAGGGAGCTGAGGGAGTCGATTCACGCCGCCGCGACAGCGGCCGCGATCCAGGACGCTCTCCCCGCGTCTGCTGCCCAAGTCATCAATGACTACAGCGCTCAGGGTCGGGCCGTGGCTGTCCTGACGCCCGAGGGCAAGCGGCGTTGGCTACTGGGCTCGGCTTCCTGTGTGGAAGATGCCCTCAGCGTGATCGCCGCCGACGCGATCAGCGTCATCGCGGGCGAGCGAGACGGAAGACTGGCCTTGTGCGCATCACCAACCTGCCAAGCCGCCTTCTTCGACACCAGCCAGAGTCGCACCCGCAAATGGTGTGACATGAACACGTGCGGGAATCGTCAGAAGAAGGCACGCTTCAACGCCAACCAGCGCAAGAACCCCAGATCAGCGGAGTGATCGTTACCTCGGTACATCCGAGTGGGCCCCACGCCTGCGACACATCCGTCGCGTTGGATGCGCCCCAACGGCACCACTAAGTGCCATCCGTCGCCTTCGAGACCTCGAAGGCGACTGTGCCGGGCGTCATTGGTCAACGCGAAGCATACGAAAGTGGGTAGCGCGCCCCGAGGTTGCAACCTTGGTCGCTTCCACTTCACACGAACCGCTCTGTCTGCCCTCCCACCCGGTTTGTTTGGCTGATGGAACAGCTACAGCTACAGCTACAGCTACAGCTACAGCTACAGCGAAGAGCCTGACCGCTGCGTCTCTGCACCCCTGGGAAGGAACCGTGTTCAACGCACCAGGACGTTTCGTCGTCGGCCATCGCTGGCTGGTGATCCTCACCTGGCTCATCGCCGGGGCCGCAGTGATCGGCTACGCCCCGTCCCTCACCACCACGTCCGATCAGGCGAAGTTCCTTCCCGGTCACCACGAGTCGATCCAGGCGCAGAAGATCCAGGAGAAGGCCGAACAGGTCGTCACCACGCCGCCGTCGCCGCGCAAAAGGGTGCAGACCGTCATGGTGTCGATGGCCGAGGTGAAGGTGGGCGACAAGAGTCGGCGCCTTGGTCCAGGGGAGGCCACGGCCGAGAGCATCCAGCACGCCGGACCGACCATTGCCGCCGCCGGTGTGATCCTCGCGGGCACCTTCGCCTCGATGCTGCTCGCCAGTGACACCTCGCTCTCCCAGGTCGGGTTCGCGGTCGCTTTCGGCGTCATGCTCTCGTCGTTCGTGATGGCGATGTTCTTCACGCCCGCGCTCGCCGCCCTGTTCGGCCGGGCCGCCCGGTGGCAGCGCCGCATCCGGCCGGCTGTCCCGGTCCGGAATCAGGGCGACCCCGGCCAGGGGGTGCCGCACCACACGTCCGACCCGGAGCAGGTGCCCGTCCAGGGTGGCTCCCCGTACGTTCCGCACGCGCCGTACGTTCCGCACGCGCCGTACGACTGGCGCGACTGACGGGTCATGCGCGCACAGTTCTGTGCCCCACCGCTCTTTCCGAGTGGTGGGGCACAGAACTGTGGGGGCCGCCTTCGAGAAACACGGATTCAGGCGTGGCGGCGGAGGAGTTGTTCTTGATCGCTCGCACGGGCACCTCTCTTCTCGGTACCCGGTCTTGCCCGTATTGGTCTGCGTCACCATGCGCGTCGGAAAGCCCTGAGATACCTCTACGTCACTGCTCTCGCCCCGGACATGGGACACGAGTCAGGAGGTCATGTCATTCAAGCCAACTCGGGCTGAAAATAGTCGAGTTGCTCGGCGCGCTGGGGCGGAGGGCGGCCCCGTGTCGTCAAGCAAGGCGCTCAGGCGAATGCCGCTGCGCTATTGGTCTGTTGAAGTACGGGGCGTGTGAGGTGAAACACAACGACCGCCTGTGGGTTCGAAACGGACAGGATACGGAGCGCGTGCACGGTGAAACGGGCATGGCCACCCCGTGAGCACCCGAGCCCGGAAGCGGAGTGCGGTGCGTTAAATACTCCGGAGTCAGTTGTCGCGGACGCGAACTGCGGAGATTGATGGCAGGTGGTGGAGGTGGCAGGCATTCGCGGCGGCATATAAACGGGCGCGTTCACCACATCAGGAAGCGCTTCCTATGCGTCGGCGGAGAAGTGGTGTTCAGCTTCCGCCGGCCACAAAAAGAGAGTCTGGTGCGGGCTACACCCGCTCGGTTACTGTTGGGCCGAGCGCGAGGCCTTGGGTATCGCGTTTGATCCGACCATGTGCCACCCGTTCGCAGACTGATTCGGTCTTCTCGGAGTGCCCTCCGTTGGTCCTCCGTATCGATCCCGACGGCTGCGCGGGGCTTATATGAAGGGGGATGGCCATCGGCCAGTCATGATGCGGGTCCCGCACTTGCAGGCGTACCGCCTTGGCTGCCCGTGTGAAGACCAGATGGGCTGTACCTGCGGCTGAACGCAAGTCGCTGTTCTGTTGAACGACTTATTACTTCTCCAGCTCTCGGCTGATGGGTCGCGAACTCCGACCATCGCGCACTTCGATCCCGGCCGGCGTCTCGTGGAGACGCCCGGGGGTTTGTGCGCCGCTCTTCCCCGCACCCCCACAGTCATACCCACGCCGGTTCCCTCACTACCGTTGCCCCCCCACTCAGCCAACGGAGTCTCGAGTGGTGTAGCAGTCGTCGCCCCCAGCAGGGCGGCGTGACTGACCCCCCAATCCTCTGCCCGCTGACGGGTCGTCCCCGTGTTTCCCGGGCCTGTGCCGCCGGTTCGTATCGGCGCCCCCTGCGTGAGCTTCGGCCTGTGCGAGCTTCGGCATGCGCGGTCGACTGGATAGTTTCAGCCCTTTATTCATTCACTGTTTCAGAGTGATCGTGCATGGCGGCTGGATTCTTAACGGAACTCGTATGGCTGGATTGCGACAGCTGTATGACGGGTTGGTGATGCGCGGGCGGTGCTGCCGATCCGGTCGCCGGGTGCGGGCTCCCGCTGCGCGATGAGGCAAAACCCGCTGCACGATAGGGCAAACGCTTCTTGGCGAGTCGGCGAGAGGTGGTTCTGCCTCTCTCCTGGTCGCGTTAATAACCGGGTAAATTTTAGAAGTCCGAACGGTAAATCGCGTGAGTCGGCACGCCCCTGACCCGCGCCTACGCATGCCCTACGAACGTTTTCCGCCTGTGACAGACCGAAAATAGACCGCAGTTGACAATTTCTGGATCGCTGGCTTTGACTTGCGCTCGTTGTCGCGGCCAAGTGGCCGAGAAAGTATCGAGCCGATTCAGGCCAACCATGCTTGTTTCCAGTTCCAGTTCCAGTGGATGACTGACGAAGGCCGAGGCTGCCATGCGTTTATCCGAAGGGGTGCACACCGGCACTGTCGCCGTCATTGGAGCCGCGTCAGCGGCACCGGTGCAGGCGGAGCGCGATCACGGTGTACTGGCTGAGCTGACCGGTGCGCCGCTGCCCGCGGACCGGACAGCCGAACTGGAGTCGGCATGGACGGCCTGTGAGGACGCAGGCATCGGCGCGGACGAGCGGACAGGTGTCGGTGTCTACCTGGCCGCCGACGCAGAGGGCGAGGACAACGCTGTCGAGCTGTCACGCGTGCTCGGCTTTCACGGTGCCTGCCGGACCGGACACGACCCCCTCGCCGATGCCGTGGCCGCCGTGCGATCAGGTGAGTGCGACCTGGCGCTGGTCGGGGCTGACGGTGCCTTCGCCGTGCTCACGCGAAGAGACAGCGCACGGACGGTGACCTTCGCCTACCGGCTCGACACCGACCACGAGTGGTCCGACGGCGTTCCCGCGCTGGTCGAGGCCGCACTCCGCTCGGGCCGGCCCGGGCCAGGCCGCACCGCACCGGACGGGCCCGCCGTCCCGATCACGTTATCGGCGCACAGCCACGACGCGCTGCGGGCGCGGGCCGCCGATCTGCACGCGCTGATCGACGCCGAGCCGACCCTTCCGCTCGTCGACATCGCCTTCTCCCTCGCCACCACCCGGCCCGCGCTCGACCGGCGCGCCGTACTGGTCGGCGGGGACCGCACCCGGCTCGCCGAGGAGCTGCTCGCCGTCAGCGAGGGGCGAATACCGGTGCCGGGGCTCGCAGCCGGGGGACCGGCGCGGGCCACGGCGGACGACATCGCCTTCGTGTTCCCCGGCCACGGGCCGCAGTGGCTGGGCATGGCCGACGAACTCCTCGCCACGTCGCCGGTGTTCGCCGAGCAACTGCATGCCTGTGCCGAGGCCCTCACGCCGTACGTGGACTGGCCCGTCCTCGACGTGCTGCGCGGCACGACGGACACGCCGTCCCTCGACCGGCCGGACGTGGCGCAGCCCGCACTCTGGGCGATGATGGTGTCCCTGTCCGCGCTGTGGCGGTCCTGGGGTGTGTCACCCGGCGCCGTCATCGGCTCCAGCGTCGGCGAGATCCCGGCGGCGACGGTCGCGGGCGCGCTGTCCGTCGAGGACGGTGCGCGGGCAGTTGCCCTGTTCAGCCAGGCGCAGGTCCACCTGCTCGAACGCGGCGTGATGCTGTCCGTGTTGGCTTCGGCCGACGAGGTGCGCGAACGGCTGACCCGCTACGAGAACCTCGACCTGGCCGCCGTGCACGCCCCGGGCTCGGTCCTGGTCTCCGGCACCGAGAACGAGGCCACCGAATTCCTCGCCGATCTTGCAGCCGACGGCGTCAGGGCCAGGAGCATCCCCATCCGGCTCGCGGCGCACGGCCGCCAGGTCGACTCCGTGCTCGATCTGGTGCGCGAGGGCCTCGCGCCGATCACGCCCCGCCCGACCGAGGTGCCGATCTATACGGGCACCACCGGCACGCGGGTCGACCCGCTCACCCTCACCGCGGACCACTGGTGCCGCAACCTGCGCAACACCGCCGACTTCCAGAGCGCCACGCGCGCCGTCCTGGCAGCCGGGCACCGACTGCTGCTCGAGCCGAGCCCCCACCCCGTGCTGACCAGGGCCGTGCAGGAGTCCGCCGAGGACGCGGGCGTGGAGGCCGCCGTCGTCGGCACGCTGCGCAGGGAGCGCGGCGGCGCCGACCAGATGATTGCCGCGCTCGCCGAACTGCACGCGCACGGCGTGCTTCCCGACTGGAACGCGGTGTTCGACGGCCGGTACGCACGCGCGGTGCCGCTGCCCACCTACCCGCTGCACACGGCGCCCGGGGACGTCCCCGTACCGACCCTTGCCGACCGCATCGCGGCCGCTCCCGACCGCGCCGATTTCCTGCTCGGCCTGGTCCGCGCGCAGCTGGCCGCCGTTGTCGGGGATACCGCGTCCGCCGCCGACGCGGACGCGCCGCTCCTCGAACTGGGCCTCGACTCGGCCGGCGCGGTGACCCTGCGCAACCTGCTGAACGCGGCCACCGGCCTGAACCTGCCCGTGTCGGCGGTGTTCGACACACCGACGTGCCGTGGCCTCGCCGAGCGCATCGACCGGATCCTGCTCGGCACACCGGCCGATGACGACGAGCCGCTGGCCTTCGCGACGGTCGGGGATGACGAGCCGATCGCCGTCGTGGCGATGAGCTGCCGCCTGCCCGGTGGCGTGCGCAGCCCCGATGACCTGTGGGAGCTCCTTTCCGCGGGCGGCGACGGCATCACCGCGTTCCCCACCGACCGCGGCTGGGACCTGGAAGGGCGCTACGACGAGGACGCCGAGCGGGCGGGCGGCTACTACCAGCGCGAGGCCGGATTCCTGCACGACGCCCCCCAGTTCGACCCCGAGTTCTTCGGCATCTCGCCGCGCGAAGCCCTGGCGATGGACCCGCAGCAGCGACTGCTCCTGGAGATCGGCTGGGAGGCGATCGAGCGCGCGGGCATCGACCCGGCAGGGCTGCGGGGCAGTCAGTCGGGCGTGTTCGTGGGCGCGATGACGATGGACTACGGGCCGAAGCTGCACGAGGCCCCCGCGGACCTAGAGGGCTATCTGCTCACCGGCAACACCGCGAGCGTCGCGTCCGGCAGGCTCTCCTACTCGTTCGGGTTCAACGGACCCGCCGTCACCCTCGACACGGCGTGCTCCTCGTCGCTTGCCGCCCTGCACCTTGCCGTGCAGTCGCTGCGGCGCGGCGAGTGCCCCCTCGCCCTTGCGGGCGGCGTCACGGTCATGCCGTCGCAGGGCATGTTCGTGGAGTTCAGCAGGCAGCGCGCGCTGGCCCCCGACGGGCGCTGCAAGGCGTTCTCGGCGAGTGCCGACGGGTTCGGCCTCGCCGAGGGCGCCACCATGGTGCTCCTCGAGCGGCTTTCCGACGCGCGCCGCAACGGGCACCCCGTACTCGCGTTGATCAAGGGCACCGCGATCAACCAGGACGGCGCGTCCAACGGCCTCACCGCCCCCAGCGGCCCCGCGCAGCGCAGGGTCATCCGGCAGGCGCTCGCCGACGCGGGCGTCCCGGCCGCCGAGGTCGACGCCGTCGAGGCGCACGGCACCGGCACCCGCCTCGGCGACCCGATCGAGGCGGACGCCCTCCTGGCCACCTACGGCCGCGAACACCCCGCCGACCGGCCGCTGCTGCTCGGCTCGGTGAAGTCCAACATCGGTCACACGCAGGCTGCTTCCGGCGTCGCAGGGCTGATCAAGATGGTCCTCGCGCTGCGGCACGGCGTACTGCCCCAAAGCCTGCACATCACCGAGCCCACCCCGCACGTGGACTGGACGTCGGGCGCCGTGTCACTGGTCACCGAGACCACGCCGTGGCCCGAGGTCGGGCGCCCCCGGCGGGCCGCCGTGTCCTCGTTCGGCATCAGCGGCACCAACGCCCATGCCGTCCTCGAGCAGGCGCCCGACGAGACCCCGGTCGACCCGCTGCCGACGTCCGAGCCGGTTCCGCTGGTGTTCTCCGCGCGCACGGAGGATGCCCTGCGCGCCCACGCCGCCCAACTCGCCACCGCGGCAGAGGCGCTTGCGCCGGTCGACGTGGCTGATGCCCTGCTGTCCCGAGCGGTGTTCGATCACCGGGCCGTCGTGGTCGCGGGCGGCGCCGAGGCGCTGACGGCGGTCGCTGGAGGCGTCGAGTCGGCCCGCGTGGCCATCGGTGTGGCGCGGCCTGTGGGCAAGGTGGCGTTTGTCTTTCCTGGTCAGGGTTCGCAGTGGCTGGGTATGGGTGCGGAGTTGGCGGAGTCGTCGCCGGTTTTCCGTGCTTCTCTCGATGCGTGTGCCGATGCGCTTGCGCCCTATGTGGACTGGTCGCTGCACGAGGTCCTTGCTGACGGTGCCGAGTTGGAGCGTGTCGACGTCGTACAGCCCGCGCTGTTCGCGGTGATGGTGTCGCTGGCCGCGCTGTGGCGTTCGTACGGTGTGGAGCCGGATGCGGTGGTGGGGCACAGCCAGGGTGAGATCGCCGCCGCGTATGTGTCCGGGGCGCTGTCCCTGAACGACGCTGCCAAGGTCGTGGCGCTGCGCAGTAAGGCGATCCTGGCGCTCTCGGGTCAGGGCGGCATGGTGTCGCTTGCCGTGACGGTCGACGCCGCGCGTGAGCGGATCGCGCGGTGGGACGGGCGGATATCGGTTGCCGCGGTGAACGGTCCGCGTTCGGTGGTGGTGGCGGGTGATGCCGACGCGCTGGACGAGCTGGTCGAGTCGTGCGCGGCCGATGAGGTGCGGGCCCGCAAGGTGCCTGTCGATTACGCCTCGCACTCGCCGCATGTGGAGCGCATCCAGGAAGAACTGGCCGCTGTCCTTGCGGGAGTTGCACCCCTCCGCGCGAGTGTGCCGATGCTGTCCACGGTCACGGGGGAGTGGCTGACCGGGACTGAGGTCGGCGCCGATTACTGGTATCAGAACCTGCGCAACACCGTGCGGTTCGAAGAGGTCACGCGTGGCCTGCTCGACCACGGGGTCGGCGCGTTCGTGGAGTGCAGCCCGCACCCCGTACTCACCTTCGGGGTACGCGAGACGCTGGACGCGACCGGCGGTGACGCCGTCGTCGTGGGGACGCTGCGCCGGACCGACGGCGGCCTCGACCGCTTCCTGCTCTCCGCCGCCGAAGCGTACGTGGAAGGTCTGCCCTTCGAGTGGCGGCAGACGGTGCCCGCCGGACAGCATGTGGAGCTGCCCACCTACCCCTTCCAGCGTCGGCGGTTCTGGCTGGAGGAGACGGCCCGTCCGACGGGAGCCGTTGACCCCGCGTTTGAGGAGTTCTGGTCCGCGGTGGAGCGTGGCGACCTCGCCACCACCCTTGACGTGCCCGCCGACGCGCCGCTGACCGACGTGCTGCCGAGCCTGGCCGGCTGGCGGCGCCGCAGGCAGGAGCGGTCCACCGTCGACGCGTGGCGCTACCGGGTCACTTGGCACGCGCTCGGCACCGGCGCCGCACCGGCCCTGGACGGCACCTGGCTCGTGGTCGGCTCGCCGTCCGAGGCGGAGCACCCGTGGCATGCGGCCGCTGTCGACGCTCTGCGCGCCCACGGCGCCGACGTCCTGGAGGCCGACGGCTCGGTGGAGTCGCTGCGCGCCGCGGACGCCGAACTCAGCGGCGTGCTCTCCCTGTTGGCCCTCGACGAACAGTCCGACCCCGCGTCGCCGACCGTCCCGAGGGGCCTTTCCGGCACGCTGGAGCTGGTACAGGCGCTCGGTGACGCCGGGATCGGCGCGCCGCTGTGGCTGGCCACGACGGGCGCCGTGTCCGTAGGCCGGTCCGACCCGCTGACCCACCCGGCGCAGAGCCAGGCATGGGGCCTCGGCCTCGCCGTCGGCCTGGAACACCCGGGCCGCTGGGGCGGCATCGTAGACCTGCCTGTGACCCCCGACGCCAGGACCGCGACGCGCCTGGTCTCCGCCCTGGCCGGTCTCGCGGACGAGGACCAACTGGCGATCCGGGCCTCCGGCGTGTCCGTGCGACGGCTGACCCCGGCCCCCGCACCGGCGGCGACAGTTGAGAACTGGCGCGCCAAGGGCACCGTACTGATCACCGGTGGCACCGGCGCCATCGGCGGCCACGTGGCCCGCTGGCTCGCGGGCAACGGCGCCGAGCACATCGTGCTGACAAGCCGCAGTGGCGCGAACGCCCCCGGCGCGCAGGAGCTGGAAGCAGAGCTGACCGGACTCGGCGTCAAGGCCACCATCGCCGCCTGCGACGCCGCCGACCGAGCCGCGCTCGCCGATCTGTTCGCCCGGTTCGACGCCGAAGGCACCCCGATCCGCTCGGTCTTCCACGCGGCGGGCACCGTACCGTCCCTGCCGCTTGCCGACACGGACACCTCGGACCTCGCGTACGCCTTGGCGGCGAAGGCCGGTGGCGCGGCCCACCTCGACGAGCTGTGCGCCGGACGCGAGCTTGACGCGTTCGTGCTGTTCTCCTCCGGATCCGCGGTGTGGGGCAGCGGCGAACTGGGCGCGTACGGCGCCGCCAACGCCTTCCTCGACGGCCTCGCACAGCGCCGCCGCGCCGAAGGACTGCCCGCCACCTCGGTCTCCTGGGGCATGTGGGCGGGCGGCGGAATGGTGACCGGCGACCTCGACGACCAGCTGCGCCGCCGAGGCATGCGCCCCATGCGGCCCGAACTCGCGGTCGGCGCACTCGCCACCGCCCTGGCGACGGGCGAGACGACCCTGACCGTCGCGGACATCGACTGGGCCCGCTTCGCCCCCGGCTTCACGGCGGCCCGCTCACGCCCGCTGATCAGCGACATCCCCGACGTCGTCGACATTGCCGCGCAGGACGCGGTGGAACAGCCGGCCTCCGGCGGGGCGCTCGCCGACCGCCTTGCCGGGCTCAACGACGTCGACCGGCACCGGCACCTGCTCGACCTGGTACGCGGCCACGCGGCGACGGTGCTCGGCCACGAAGGGCCCGACACCGTCACGGCGGACCGTGCCTTCCGCGAGCTGGGCTTCGACTCACTCACCGCCATCGAGCTGCGCAAGCGCCTCAACACCGCCACCGGCGTACGGCTGCCCGCGACCGTCGTCTTCGACCACCCGACGCCGGATGCCCTTGCCGACCACCTGCACACCGTGGTGCTCGGCGAGCGGCAGACCGCCGCGTCCGCCACGTTCGCCGGGACCGCGCCGAGTGCCGCCGACGATCCGATCGCGGTGGTGGCGATGAGCTGCCGCTACCCCGGCGGCGTACGCGGACCCGAGGACCTGTGGTCGCTCGTCCTCGGCGGGCACGACGCCGTCGGGTCGTTCCCGGACGACCGCGGCTGGGACCCCGACCGGCTGTACCCGGCCGACGCGGAGGCCCAGGGCCGCAGCCGCACCCTGGAAGGCGCCTTCGTCGACGACGCGGGCGGGTTCGACGCGGGCTTCTTCGGCATCGCACCGCGCGAGGCCCTCGCCATGGACCCCCAGCAGCGCCAGGTGCTCGAACTGGCCTGGGAGGCCTTCGAGCGTGCGGGCATCGACCCGTCATCCGTACGCGACAGCCTCACCGGCGTGTTCGTCGGCGCCTCACCGCAGAGCTACGCGGGCACCCTGGAACAGGCGACGCCCGAGATGGACGGCTACCGGCTGACCGGCGACGCGCTCAGTGTCGTATCGGGCCGGATCGCCTACTCACTCGGCCTGCGCGGCCCCGCCGTCACCGTGGACACGGCATGCTCGTCCTCCCTGGTCGCCCTGCACCTCGCGGTGCAGGCGCTGCGGTCGGGGGAGTGCTCTATGGCCCTGGCGGGCGGCACGGCGATCATGGTGACACCCACGGCCTTCGCCGAGTTCAGCCTCCAGGGCGGCCTGGCCCCCGACGGCCGGTGCAAGCCCTTCGCCGACGCCGCCGACGGCGTCGGCTGGGGCGAGGGCGCGGGCCTGATCCTCCTCGAACGGCTCTCCGACGCACGGGCCAACGGCCACGAAGTGCTCGCCGTCGTCCGTGGTTCCGCCACCAACCAGGACGGCGCGTCGAACGGCCTCTCCGCACCGAGCGGGCCCGCACAACAGCGGGTCATCCGCGCGGCGCTCGCGAACGCCGGCCTGTCCACCGCGGACGTGGACGCCGTCGAGGGCCACGGCACGGGCACCCGGCTCGGCGACCCCATCGAGGCGCAGGCACTCCTCGCCACCTACGGCCAGGACCGCCCCGTCGAGCGACCGCTGCTCCTCGGCGCGCTGAAGTCCAACATCGGCCACACCCAGGCGGCTTCGGGCATCGCGGGCGTCATCAAGATGGTGCAGGCGATGCGGCACGGCGTACTGCCGCGCACCCTGCACCTCGACCACCCGTCCGAGCACGTGGACTGGACGACCGGCGCCGTGGAGCTCCTCTCCGAGGTGCGGCCGTGGCCGGAGGCGGGCAGGCCGAGGCGCGCCGCCGTCTCCGCGTTCGGCGTCAGCGGCACCAACGGCCACGTCATCCTCGAACAGGCCGAGCCCGAAACCCCGGCCCCCGCGGACGAGCCCGACGGCCGGACCCTTGCGTGGGCGCTGTCCGCCCGTGACACGTCCGCGCTGCGCGAGCAGGCCACCCGCCTGGCGTCCACCGTGGACGAGCGGCCCGAGCTCTCGCCGGTGGACGTCGCCGCGACGCTCACGGCCGGGCGGGCCGCGCTCGACCACCGTGCCGTCGTACTCGGCACCGACACGGCCGAACTGCGAACCGGACTCGACGCGTTGGCCGAGGGCGCCGACCACCCGGCCGTGGTGCGGGGCACCCCCGACGGCGGCAGGCTCGCCGTGCTGTTCTCCGGCCAGGGCTCCCAGCGCATCGACATGGGTCGCGGCCTGTACGAGGCGCACCCCGCCTTCGCCGACGCGCTCGACGAGGCGTTCGCCCACCTCGACCCGCACCTCGCCGTGCCGCTGCGCGACGTGGTCTTCGGCGACGACCAGGCCCTCCTGGACCGCACCGAATACGCCCAGCCCGCGCTGTTCGCCGTCGAGGTCGCGCTCTACCGACTGTGGGAGTCCTGGGGCCTTGCGCCCGACGCGCTCGCCGGCCACTCGGTCGGCGAACTGGCCGCCGCGCACGTGGCGGGCGTCTTCTCCCTGGCCGACGCCTGCACGATCGTCGCCGCGCGCGGAGCCCTCATGCAGGCGCTGCCCGACGGCGGCGTCATGGTCGCCGTACAGGCCACCGAGGACGAGATCACGCCGGAGTGCAACGAGAACGTCGGCATCGCCGCCATCAACGGCCCTGAATCCCTCGTCCTGTCCGGCAGTGAGCTCGAAGTGCTCGGACTCGCCGACCGCCTCAAGGCGCAAGGGCGCAAGGTGACAAGGCTGCGGGTCAGCCACGCCTTCCACTCGCCGCTGATGGAGCCGATGCTTGCGGAATTCCGCAGCGTCGTGGCGGGCGTGACCGCCAACCCGCCCGCGCTGCCGATCGTGTCCACGCTGACCGGCGCGCCGGTCGACGCAGACGAACTGACGTCACCCGACCACTGGGTACGGCATGTGCGCCGGCCCGTGCGGTTCGCCGACGGCGTCACGGCGCTCGTCGCGCAGGGCGTGACGACCATGCTGGAGGTCGGACCCGGCGGCGCACTCGCCGCGATGGGCCAGGACAGCGCCCCCGACGCCGTGTTCATCCCGACGCTGCGCTCCGAGCGGCCCGAACCGGACGCACTGACCCTCGCCGCCGCGCGACTCCACGTCCGGGGCGCGCGATGCGACCTGGCCGCGGCCCTCGGCGGCCGGGGCAACCGCGTCGACCTGCCCACCTACGCGTTCCAGCACGACCACTACTGGCTGACCGCGGCTGTCGCGCCGACGGGCGACGGGGCGACAACGGCCCTCGGCCTCGCCACGGGCGACCACCCGCTGCTCCGCGCCGCGGTCGCGCTGCCCGACACCGGCGGCGTCGTCTTCACCGGCAGGCTGTCCACCCGGACCCAGCCCTGGCTCGCCGACCACGGCGTCGGCGACCGGGTGCTGTTCCCCGGCACCGGCTTCCTCGACCTCGCCCTGCACGCCGCGAGCCACTGCGGGCTCGACACGGTCGAGGAACTGACCCTGCACGCCCCGCTCGTCCTGCCCGAACACGGCGGCATCGCCCTGCGGGTCGCGGTCGGCGAGGAGTCCGAAGGCAGGCGGAACATCCGGATCCACTCGCGGGCCGAGGACGCCGACCGGGACACGCCGTGGACCGAGCACGCGACCGGCGCGCTCACGACGGGCGACGCACCGGCGACCGAACTGGCGGCGTGGCCGCCGCAGGACGCGACACCGATGGACGTCGACGACGTCTACGACCGCCTCACCGAACTCGGCTACGGCTACGGGCCGGTGTTCCGCGCGCTGCGCACGGCCTGGCGCCTCGGCTCCGACGTCTACGTCGAGGTGTCCCTGCCCGACGGGACCGGAGGCGAAGGCTTCAGCGTGCACCCCGCCCTGCTCGACGCCGCCCTGCACGCACCGGTCCTCCGCGCCCTCGACGAGATCGGCGGCGGCCCCCGGCTGCCGTTCAGCTTCACGGGAGTACGGCTGCACGCCGTCGGCGCCTCGACGCTGCGGGTGCGCTGGTCGCCCACCGGGCAGGACCAGATGTCCCTTGCCGTCGCGGACCCGGCAGGCAGGCCCGTCGCGACCGTCGAATCCCTTGTGATGCGGCCGGTTGAGCTCCAGAAGGCCGCATCGCCGACCGCGGACGCCCTGTTCGCGCTGGAATGGCAGCCTGTCGACGTGACCGGGGACAGGACGGTCCGACTTGCCGTGCTCGGCGACGACGACTTCGCCGGGGAGTACTTCGGCGGGGACGGCCTCGGCGTCGACGCGCTGACCGTGTCCGACTTCGGTGCCCTCGACGGCGTGACCGACCTGCTCGTCCCCTGCCCCCTACCGTCCGGTGCGGGCGGAAAGGCGGCGCGCGAGACGGTCTCCTGGGCACTGGAACTGGCCAAGGACTGGCTCGCCGACGAGCGGACTGCCGACGCCCGCCTGGTCTTCGTGACCCGTGGCGCGGTCGACACCGCATCGCCCGACCCGGCGCAGGCCGCCGTGTGGGGGCTCGTGCGGACGGCACAGACCGAGAACCCAGGCCGGTTCGCGCTGATCGACCTCGACACCGCGCACTCCGCCGACGCCGTGCCCGCTGTGCTGGCCGGCGACGAGCCCCAGGCAGCCGTACGCGCCGGCCTGGTCACCGTGCCCAGGCTCACCCGTGCCACCGCCGACAGCCCGCTCGCCCCGCCCGCCGACGGCCCCTGGCGCCTCGACATCCGGCCGCGCGGCTCGCTGGACGACCTCACCCTGGTGCCGCACCCCGACGCCACCGCCCCCCTCGCGCCCGGCGAGGTACGCGTCGCCGTCCGCGCGGCGGGCCTGAACGTCCACGACGTGCTGAGCGCCCTCGGCGAGCACTCCGGCGGTGCCGATACGGGCAACGACATCGCGGGCGTCGTGACCGAGACCGGCGCGGAGGTGACCGACCTGGTGGTGGGCGACCGCGTGCTCGGCACGGCCACCCAGGCCTTCGGGCCACTCGCGGTCACCGACCGCAGGCTGGTCGCCCCGATGCCCACCGGATGGTCCTTCGCGCGGGCCGCATCCGTACCGCTGGCGTTCCTCGCGACCCACTACGCCCTGCGCGACCTGGCAGACCTGCGCCCCGGCGAGTCCGTCCTCGTCCATGGAGCGGCGAGCGCCGACGGCATGGCGGCCGTGCAACTCGCGCGGCACTGGGGCGCGGAGGTCTACGCGACCGCGAGCCCCGCCGACTGGGACGCCGTGCGGGAGGCTGGCGTGCCCGACTCGCACCTGGCGTCCTCGCTCGACACCGACTTCGCGGCGAAGTTCGCCGTGGAGACCGGCGGCCGTGGCGTCGACGTCGTACTGAACGCGCTGGTACGGGAGTTCATGGACGGCCCCCTGCCCGCGCCGGAGTTCATCGACGCCTCCGTCCAACTGCTCTCCGACGGCGGACGGTTCATCGAGCCAGGCACTACCTACGACCGTGAACCCGACGATCTGCCGCCCGGCGTCAAGTACGCCACGTACGACCGCACCCAGCCGGACGCCGCCCGGGTCCAAGAGGTCCTCGTCGAGGTCCTTGCGCTCTGCGAGGCGGGCCTGCTGAGCCCCCTGCCCGTACGGGCCTGGGACGTCCGCCGTGCGCCCGAGGCGTTCCTCCACCTCGGCCACGCCCGGCACACCGGCAAGGTCGTACTGACCGTGCCCGCGCCGATCGACCCGGACCGCCCGGTCCTGGTGACCGGCGGACTCGGCACGCTCGGTGCGCTGGTGGCCCGGCATCTGGTCGCCGAGCGGGGCGCCCGCAACCTCGTACTCGCGGGACGCAAGGGGTCGGCCACCGAGGGCGCGGAAGAACTGCGCGCCGAGCTGGTGGCCCTCGGTGCCGAGGTGTCCGTGGCGGCGTGCGACATCGCCGACCGTGACTCAGTGGAGGCGCTCCTGTCCTCCCTCGACCGGCCGCTCGGTGCGATCGTGCACGCGGCGGGCATCGTCGACGACGGCGTGCTCGATTCGCTGACACCCGACCGGATCGACCGCGTGTTCGCCCCGAAGATCGACGGCTTGCAGCACCTGGACGAACTGACCAGGGACGCCGACCTGTCCGCCTTCGTCGTGTTCTCCTCGGCGGCAGGCATCATCGGCAGCGCGGGCCAGGCGAGTTACGCCGCGGCGAACGCGGCACTCGACGCCTTCATGCGGCGCCGCCACTCGCTCGGCCTGCCCGGTGTCTCGGTCGCCTGGGGCATGTGGGCTGCCGCGAGCGGCATGACGGCGGAGCTCGACGCGGGTGACCGGGCCCGGCTCAGCCGCTCCGGAATCCGCGAACTGCCCACCGAGGACGCCCTCGCGCTGTTCGACGCGGTGGCGGACGACGACCGCACGCCACTCGTGCCGCTCCTCCTCGACACCGCCGCACTGCGCGGACAGGCGGCGGACGGCACACTGCCCCCGGTACTGCGCGGTCTGGTCCGCGCCCCCGCCCGCCGCGTCACCACGGCGGCCCCCGCCGCGACCGTGACGTTCGCCGACACCATCGCGGGCCAGTCCGCGGCGGACCGCGAACAGACGGTCCTCGACCTGGTCCGCGGCCAGGTCGCGGCGGCGCTCGGCCACTCGACCGACACGCACATCGAGCCCGGCCGCCCGCTGCAAGACCTCGGGTTCGACTCGCTGACCGCGGTGGAACTGCGCAACCGGCTCACCTCGGCCACCGGACTGCGGCTGCCCTCGACACTCGTCTTCGACCACCCGTCGGCCGCCGCGATCACCCGGCATGTGCTCACGCTGCTCCCGCGCACCGAAATCGAGCCGGAGACCGGCGTCCTCGACCAGCTCGACCGCCTTGAGAGCGCACTGCTCGCCCTCAACGACGGCGCCGCCACAAAGGTGGATCTGCGGCTTCGTGCCCTGCTCGCCAGCTGGAGCGACGCGCGGGCCGGTGACGCGGACGAGGACGACGGTTCCGACCTCACCTCGGCCACCGACGACGAACTCTTCGGCTACCTCGACGACGAACTTGAGACCACGTGACCGGGTCGGACAGCAACGAACTCGCCCGCCCCGCCGTAAGGAGCACACGCCAGATGCAGAACGAGGACAAGCTCCGCGATTACCTCAAGCGGGCGACCACCGATCTGCGCACCGCACGCCGACGCCTGCGCGAGGTCGAGGACCGGGAGCACGAGCCCATCGCCATCATCGGGATGAGCTGCCGCTACCCGGGCGGGGTCGAGTCGCCGGAAGACCTGTGGCAGCTGGTGGCCGAGGGCCGCGACGCCGTGGTGGAGTTCCCGTCCGACCGCGGCTGGGACGTCGAATCGCTCTATGACCCCGACCCGGAGCACGCGGGCACCTCGATCACCCGGCACGGCGGTTTCCTGCAGGGCGCCGCGGGCTTCGACCCGGCGTTCTTCGGGGTCAGCCCGCGCGAGGCCCAGGCGATGGACCCGCAGCAGCGACTGCTCCTGGAAACCTCCTGGGAGGCGTTCGAGCGCGCCGGCATCGACCCGACGCAGGCCAAGGACACCAGGACCGGCGTGTTCGCGGGCGTCATGTACAACGACTACGCGACAAGGCTGCCGCAGGCACCCGAAGGATTCGAGGGCTTCCTCGCCAACGGCAGCGCGGGCAGCATCGCGTCCGGCCGGATCGCCTACACGCTCGGCCTCGTCGGGCCCGCGGTGACGGTGGACACGGCGTGCTCGTCGTCCCTCGTGGCACTGCACCTCGCGATGGTGGCGCTGCGCCGCGACGAGTGCTCCCTCGCGCTCGCGGGCGGTGCCACCTTCATGTCCACTCCGCGTACGTTCGTCGAGTACAGCAGGCAGCGCGCCCTGTCCGTGGACGGCCGGTGCAAGGCGTTCTCCGACAGTGCGGACGGCACCGGCTGGGGCGAGGGCGTCGGCATGCTCCTGGTGGAGCGCCTCTCCGACGCGCAGCGCAACGGACACCCCGTACTCGCGGTCATCCGTGGCTCGGCGGTGAACCAGGACGGCGCCTCACACGGCCTGACCGCGCCGAACGGCCCGTCCCAGCAGACGGTGATCAACCAGGCGCTGAAGAGCGCGCGGCTCACCCCCGCGCAGGTGGACGCCGTCGAGGCGCACGGCACCGGCACCACCCTCGGCGACCCGATCGAGGCACAGGCCCTCATCGCGACCTACGGCGCCGAGCGGGACGCCGACCGGCCGCTGCTCCTTGGGTCGCTGAAGTCGAACATCGGCCACTCCCAGGCGGCGGCCGGGGCCGGCGGCATCATCAAGATGGTCATGGCGATGCGGCACGGTGTGCTGCCCAAGACCCTGCACGTCGACGAGCCGAGCAGCCACGTCGACTGGTCGGCAGGCACCGTGGAGCTGCTGACCGAGGGCCAGCAGTGGCCGCGGACCGACGAACCGCGCCGCGCCGGTGTCTCCTCGTTCGGCGTCAGCGGTACGAACGCCCACGTCATCCTGGAGGAGGCGCCCGCCCTCGAACCGGCGCCCGCGCCTGCCGATGACCTGCCGGTGCCCGCCGTCACGCCGTGGGTGCTGTCCGCCCGGAACCCCGACGCGCTGCGCGCGCAGGCCGACCGTCTCCGGTCCGCCGTGGAGGCCTCCGCCGACTTCGATCCCGCAGGTGTCGGCTTCTCGCTGGCCACGACGCGGTCGCTCTTCGAGCACCGCGCCGTTCTCCTTGCCGAGGACCGGACCACCGCCGTCGACCGTCTCGCCGCGCTCGCCGAGGGGCGGGGCGGTCCCGGTGTGGTGGTCGGTGAGGCGACACCGCACCGGTTGGGATTCCTGTTCTCGGGTCAGGGTTCGCAGCGGCTTGGTATGGGTCGTGAACTGGCCGCTCAGTACCCGGTGTTCGCTGAGGCGCTAGACGCTGTGCTTGCGGAGTTCGGGCCTGAGGTCCGTGAGGTGTTGTTCGGTGAGGATGCCGATGCGCTGAATGAGACGGGGGTGACGCAGCCTGCGTTGTTCGCGGTTGAGGTGGCGTTGTTCCGGCTTCTTGAGTCGTGGGGTGTGCGCCCCGACATGCTGGCGGGGCATTCGATCGGTGAGTTGGCTGCGGCTCATGTGGCGGGTGTGTGGTCGCTGGCTGACGCAGTCAAGGTGGTGTCGGCGCGGGGTGCGTTGATGCAGGCGCTGCCGTCGGGCGGCGCGATGGTGGCGATTCAGGCGTCCGAGGCCGAGGTGGCGTCGGATCTGTCGGAGACCGTGGGTATCGCTGCGGTGAACGGCCCGTCGTCGGTGGTCGTTTCCGGCGTTGTCGGTGATGTCGAGGTTGTCGCTGAGCGGTGGCGTGAAGCGGGCCGGAAGGTGTCCCGCCTCAAGGTCAGTCACGCGTTCCACTCGCCGCTGATGGAGCCGATGCTCGACGAGTTCCGCCAGGTGCTTGCAGGTGTTTCGTACGAGGCTCCGTCGATCCCGATCGTGTCGACGCTGACCGGCGTTCGCGCGACCGCCGAGGAGTTGACGTCGGCGGAGTACTGGGTGCGGCACGTGCGCGAGCCCGTGCGGTTCCACGGCGCGGTCGTGGGGCTGCGCGAGCAGGGCGTCGACGTCTTCCTGGAAGTCGGTCCCGGTGGCGTGCTGTCCGGTCTCGGGCAGCTCAACGCCCCTGAGGCCGCCTTCGTACCCGCTCTGCGCGCCGACCGGTCCGAACTCGTCGCCCTGACCACCGCAATCGGCCAACTGCACGTACGTGGCGCCCCGGTGGACCTGGCCGCCCTCTTCGACGGCAGCGGCGCCACCCGGGTCGACCTGCCGACGTACGCGTTCCAGCGCGAGCACTACTGGCTGGACGCGCCGGCCGCCGATGAGAGCGCCGAGCGGATGTCGCCGGTGGACGCGCGGTTCTGGGAGGCCGTGGAGGAGGGCGACCCCGCTGACCTCGCCCGCACGCTGGGCGTGTCGTCCGACGACCCGTTGAGTGCGGTCCTGCCCCGCCTGTCCGCGTGGCGCCAGAAGCAGCGGGACCGGTCCACCGCGGATGGCTGGCGGTACCGGGTCGAATGGCGGTCGGTGGCCGCCGGGAGCCGGCGACTGGACGGTGCTTGGCTGGTCGTCGCTCCGGCCGGTGAAGAGCGTGCCGAGTGGGTACGCGAGTCGCTGACACGCAACGGTGCGGACGACGTGCGCGTCCTGGGTGTGGACGCGGGAGCGGTTGATTGGGCGGAGCAGTTGGGCGGGCTGCCGTCTTTGGACGGAGTCGTCTCACTGCTGGGGTTCGCCGACGCCGGCACATCGTCCGTGCCTGCGGGTGTCGCGGCCACGATCGGTCTCTTACGGGCCCTCGGTGACGCGGACGTCTCCGCGCCGCTGTGGTGCCTGACGTCGGGCGCTGTCTCGGCGAGCGAGAGCGGGACCGAAACCGCGACCGAGACCGTTCCCGGGTTCGAGCAGTCGATGCTGTGGGGCCTCGGCCGGGCTGCCGCGCTGGAACACCCCGGCCGCTGGGGCGGCCTGGTCGACCTGCCCGAGACGCAGGACGAGACGACCGGAGACCACCTCGCCGCCGCCCTCGCCACATCGACCGGTGTTGATAGATCGACCGGCCCTGCCGAGGCGGTCGGCGAAGACCAGATAGCCCTGCGCGGCAACAAGATCCTCGGCCGCAGACTGGTGCCCGCCCCACTGGGCGACGCCCCCGAGTTGAACTGGTCGCCGCGCGGCACGGTCCTGGTCACCGGCGGCACCGGCGCCCTGGGCGGTCACGTTGCGCGCTGGCTGGCGACGCACGGAGCCGAGCACATCGTCCTTGCCGCCCGTCGCGGCCGGGCCGCGACGGGGGCGGAGGAACTGGAGTCCGAGCTCGTCGAGCTGGGTGCGCGCGTCACGTTCGCCACCTGTGACGTCGCCGACCGGGACGCCGTCGCGGCGATGCTGGAGAGCGTCCCGCCGCTCACCGCCGTCGTGCACACGGCGGGCGTCGAGCGCTCGGCCGCCCTTGCCGACCTCGACCCGGACGACCTCACCGGGTTCGCCGAGGTCCTGGCGGCCAAGGTCGACGGCGCGCGGAACCTGCACGAGCTGCTTGTCGACACGCAGTTGGACGCGTTCGTGCTGTTCTCGTCCATCGCCGGAGTGTGGGGCAGCGGAGGCCAGGCCGCCTACGGGGCTGCCAACGCCTACCTGGACGCCCTCGCGGACCACCGCAGGGCGGCAGGCCTTCCCGCCACGGCCGTCGCATGGGGCCCGTGGGGCGGTGGCGGCATGGTCGAGGACTCCGGGCAGGCCACTCACCTCCAGCGCCTCGGCCTGACCACGATGGCCCCCGACGCGGCGCTCGCCGGTCTCGGCTCGGCCATCGAACACGGCGACGGCAAGGTCACCGTCGCCGACGTCGACTGGACCCGGTTCGCCGGCGCCTTCATGGCGCAGCGCCCGAGCGCGCTCCTGAGTGAACTGCCCGAGGTGCGCGCCGCGTTCGACGCCGCTCCCACGGAGCAGAGCGGCACGTCGGCTCTCGCGCAGCGTCTTGCAGGTCTTGACGAGGCCGAGCAGGAACGGCAGCTCACCGACCTGGTCCGGTCCGAGGCCGCCGCGGTGCTCGGTCATGCCTCCGCCGACGCGTTCTCCGCGACCCGTGCCTTCCGGGAGCTCGGCTTCGACTCGTTGACGGCCGTCGAGCTGCGCGCCCGGCTCAGCGAGGCCACCGGCGTCGCCCTGCCCGCGGCCGTGGTGTTCGACTACCCGACGGCCGCTGCCCTGGCCGCCTATCTGCGCACGGAACTGTCCGGAGTCGCCCTTACCGCCCTCGCTCCCAGCGCTGCGCCCGGCGTGACCGACGAGCCGATCGCGATCGTGGCGATGGCGTGCCGGTTCCCCGGCGGTGTGGCGAGCCCGGAGGACCTGTGGCAGGTGCTCCTGTCGGGTGGCGACGCGGTGACGGAGTTCCCCACCGACCGCGGCTGGGACGTCGAGGCGCTGTACGACCCCGACCCGGACACGGCGGGCGTCGGCACGTCGTACTCCCGCATGGGTGCGTTCCTCGACCACGTCGCTGACTTCGACCCGACACTCTTCGGGATCTCGCCGCGCGAGGCCCTTGCGATGGACCCGCAGCAGCGACTGCTCCTTGAGACCTCCTGGGAGGCCTTCGAGCGGGCGGGCATCGACCCCGACTCGCTGCGCGGCAGCAGGTCCGGTGTGTTCGTCGGCACCAACGGCCAGGACTACACGACGCTGATGATGGCCGCGCCGGACAGCGTCGACGGCTACTTCGGCACCGGCAGCGCGGCGAGTGTCATCTCCGGGCGCCTGTCGTACACGTTCGGCCTCGAAGGCCCCGCGGTGACGGTGGACACGGCGTGCTCGTCGTCCCTGGTCGCGCTGCACCTGGCGGTACAGGCCCTGCGGAAGGGCGAGTGCGAGCTGGCTCTCGCGGGTGGCGTGACGGTGATGTCCACGCCCGCCGCGTTCGTGGAGTTCAGCCGCCAGCGCGGCCTTTCGCTTGACGGCCGGTGCAAGGCCTTCGGGGCGGAGGCGGACGGCACCGGCTGGGGCGAGGGCGTCGGCATGCTGCTCGTCGAGCGGCTCTCGGACGCCCGGCGCAACGGGCACCAAGTCCTCGCGGTCGTACGGGGATCCGCCGTCAACCAGGACGGCGCGTCCAACGGCCTGACCGCGCCGAACGGTCCCTCGCAGCAGCGGGTCATCCGGGCCGCCCTTGAGGCGACAGGCCTCACGCCGTCCGACGTGGACGCGGTCGAGGCACACGGCACGGGTACGAAGCTGGGCGACCCGATCGAGGCGCAGGCGCTTCTGGCTACTTACGGCCAGGACCGCCCCGCCGACCAGCCGTTGTGGCTGGGATCGATCAAGTCCAACATCGGTCACACGCAGGCCGCCGCAGGTGTGGCGGGCGTGATCAAGATGGTCATGGCGATGCGGCACGGAGTACTGCCCAAGACCCTGCACGCGGATGAGCCTTCACCGCATGTCGACTGGTCGGCGGGTGCGGTGGAGTTGCTCACCGATCAGCGTGAGTGGCCTGCCGCGGACCGGCCGTGGCGCGCCGGTGTCTCGTCGTTCGGGTTCAGCGGTACGAATGCCCACGCCATCATCGAGCAGGCCCCGCAGGCCCCCGAGATCGAGCAGGAAGAAGTCCCGGAGCCGCTGCCGGCCGGCACGGTCGTCCCGTGGACGTTGTCGGCCAAGAGCCCCGAGGCGCTGCGCGCGCAGGCCGCACGGCTCAAGTCCTTCGTGGACGGGTCGGACGGGTCGGACGGGTCGGGCGAGGCGGACGGATCGTACGGATCGTCGGGCCTGGCCGTGGCGGACGTGGCCCGTGCGCTGACGTTCTCGCGGGCGGCCCTTGAACACCGCGCGGTGGTGGTCGCCGCGGAGCCCGCCGAGTTCCGGTCGGCTCTGACCGCGCTCGCCGAGGGGCGGGGCGGCCCCGGTGCCGTGGTCGGTGAGGCGACACCGCACCGGTTGGGTTTCCTGTTCTCGGGTCAGGGTTCGCAGCGGCTCGGTATGGGCCGTGAACTGGCGGCTCGTTTCCCGGTGTTCGCTGAATCTCTGGACGCCGTGCTGGGTGAGTTCGACCCGCAGGTGCGCGAGGTGCTTTTCGGTGAGGATGCCGACGCGCTGAACGAGACGGGGGTGACGCAGCCCGCCCTGTTCGCGGTCGAGGTGGCGTTGTTCCGTCTCCTGCAGTCCTGGGGTGTGCGCCCCGACGTTCTGGCAGGGCACTCGATCGGCGAGCTGGCCGCCGCCCACGTGGCTGGGGTGTGGTCCCTGGCTGATGCCGCTGCGGTGGTGTCGGCGCGTGGTGAGCTGATGCAGGCGCTGCCGTCCGGTGGTGCGATGGTCGCGATTCAGGCGACCGAGGACGAGATCGCGTCGGACCTGTCGGAGACCGTCGGGATCGCAGCGGTGAACGGCCCGACGTCGGTGGTCGTCTCCGGTGTTGCGAGTGATGTCGAGGCGGTTGCGGAGCGGTGGCGTGAGGCGGGCCGGAAGGTGTCCCGCCTGAAGGTCAGTCACGCGTTCCACTCACCGTTGATGGAGCCGATGCTCGACGAGTTCCGCCGGGTCCTTGAAGGTGTTTCGTACGAGGCGCCGACGACTCCGATCGTGTCGACGCTGACCGGAGTGCGGGCGACTGCCGAGGAGTTGGCGTCGCCGGAGTACTGGGTGCGGCACGTGCGCGAGTCGGTGCGGTTCGCCGACGCCGTGGGCACGCTCGTGGACGAGGGTGTGACGACGTTCGTCGAGGTCGGCCCGGGGGGCACGCTGTCCGCCCTTGGCCAGGAGTCCGCGCCGGAAGCAGCCTTCGTGCCCACGCTGCGTGGCGATCGCCCGGAGGCGATGTCAGCCACGACGGCTGTCGGACAGTTGCACGTACGCGGTGTCGAGGTGGACTGGGAGGCGTTCTTCGCCGGTCGCGGCGCGCGCCGGGTGGACCTGCCGACGTACGCGTTCCAGCGTGAGCGCTTCTGGCTGGACACGCCGGACGTAGACGACGCGGACAAGGGTGCCGAGCGAATATCGCCGGTGGAGGCGCGCTTCTGGGAGGTCGTGGAAGAGGGCGACATCGCGGATCTCGCCCGCACGCTGGACGTGTCGTCCGACGACCCGTTGAGCGCCGTGCTGCCCCGCCTGTCCGCATGGCGCCGCAAGCAGCGGGACCGGTCCACGGCCGATGGCTGGCGGTATCGGGTCGAATGGCGTCCGGTGGCCGCCGGTAGTCGCAAGTTGAACGGTGCCTGGCTGGTCGTCGCGGCGGCCGGTGAGGAGCGCGCCGGGTGGGTCGGCGAGGCGCTGACCCGCAATGGCGCGGACGTGCATGTCGTCCACGTGGACCCGGAAGCGGTCGACTGGGCGGAGCAGTTGGGCGGGCTGCCGTCCCTGGGCGGAGTCGTCTCGCTGCTGGGGCTCGCCGACGCCGGCGCATCGACTGTGCCCGTGGGTGTCGCGGCCACGGTCGGGCTGCTGCGGGCGCTCGGTGACACGGTCGTACAGGCGCCGTTGTGGTGCCTGACGTCGGGCGCGGTGTCGGTGGGCCGGAGTGACACCGTCGCCGGGTTCGAGCAGTCGATGCTGTGGGGCCTTGGCCGGGTGGCCGCGTTGGAGCAGCCCGGTCGCTGGGGCGGTCTTGTGGACCTGCCCGAGGCGCAGGACGACGGGACCGGTGACGGGATCGGTGCCCGGATCGGTGCCCGGATCGGTGCCGGGACCGGTGATCTGCTGGCTTCCGTGCTCGCCGGGACGAGTGGCGAAGACCAGGTCGCGCTGCGCGGTGGCAAGGCACTGAGTCGCAGGCTGGTCACCGCTCCGGAGGGCAAGGCGTCCGGGGACGGCTGGTCGCCGCGCGGCACGGTGTTGGTCACCGGTGGCACCGGTGCGCTGGGCGCGCATGTCGCCAGGTGGCTGGTGGGCAAGGGCGCCGAGCATCTGCTCCTGACCAGCAGGCGCGGACTTGCGGCCGATGGTGCGGAGGAGCTGCGTGCGGAGCTGACCGCGCTGGGTGCCCGGGTCACGGTCACGGCCTGTGACACGGCCGATCGGGATGCGTTGGCGGACGTGCTCGCGTCCGTGCCCACCGAGTTTCCGCTCACCGCGGTCGTACACGCGGCAGGCATCGAGCGCTCGGCCGCCATCGCCGACCTCGACCCGGGTGACCTCGCCGAGTTCGCCGACGTACTGACGGCGAAGGCCGACGGCGCGCGGAACCTGCATGAGCTGCTTGCCGACACGCAGTTGGACGCGTTCGTGTTGTTCTCGTCCATCGCCGGAGTGTGGGGCAGCAGCGGGCAGGGTGCGTACGCGGCTGCCAACGCCTACCTCGATGCCCTCGCCGAACACCGCAGGGCGGCGGGTCTGCCCGCCACTGCCGTCGCATGGGGCCCTTGGGGCGGCGGCGGCATGGTCGCGACCACCGAGCAGGCCACGCAGCTGCACCGCTGGGGCCTGGCGACCATGGATCCGGACGTGGCTGTCGCCGGTCTGGCCACGGCCCTGGAGCGCGGCGACGGGAACATCGTCGTCGCCGACGTCGACTGGACCCGGTTCGCGGGTACGTTCATGGCGCAGCGCCCGAGCGCACTCCTCGGCGAACTGCCCGAGGTCCGCGCCGCATTCGACGCCGCTCCCGCGGAGCAGAGCAGCACGTCGGCTCTCGCGCAGCGCCTTGCGGGTCTTGACGAGGCCGAGCAGGAGCGGCAGCTCACCGACCTCGTCCGGTACGAGGCCGCCGCGGTCCTTGGACATGTGTCCGGCGACGCCTTTTCCCCGACGCGTGCGTTCAAGGAACTCGGCTTCGACTCGTTGACGGCCGTCGAGTTGCGTGCCCGGCTCCGCGAGGCCACCGGCATCGCCCTGCCCGCGACCCTGGTGTTCGACTACCCGACGGCCGCCGCCCTGGCCGCCTATCTGCGCACGGAACTGTCCGGCGTGGACGCGACGCCCACCGCCTCCGCCCCTGCCGCTATCTCCGGAGTGACCGACGAACCGATCGCGATCGTGTCGATGGCGTGCCGGTTCCCCGGCGGTGTGGCTGGACCGGAGGGCCTGTGGGACTTCCTTCTGTCGGGTGGCGACGCGGTGACGGAGTTCCCCACCGACCGCGGCTGGGACGTCGAGGCGCTGTACAACCCCGACCCGGACGCGGTGGGGACCACGTACCTGCGCTCCGGCGCGTTCATGTCGGACGTGAGCGGGTTCGACGCGGGCTTCTTCGGTATCTCGCCGCGTGAGGCCCTTGCGATGGACCCGCAGCAGCGGCTGCTGCTCGAGACCTCCTGGGAACTCCTCGAGCGCGCCGGGGTCGACTCGGCGTCGCTGCGCGGTGAGCGCGTCGGCGTGTTCGTCGGGTCGAATGCCCAGGACTACGGGCTTGTCCTCGGCGACGCTGCCGAAGACGTGGGCGGCTATGTGGCGACCGGCAACGCGGCCAGCGTGGCTTCGGGCCGCCTGTCGTACACCTTCGGCTTCGAAGGCCCCGCGGTGACGGTGGACACGGCGTGCTCGTCGTCGCTGGTCGCGCTGCACCTGGCGGTGCAGGCGCTGCGGACGGGGGAGTGCGAGCTGGCTCTCGCGGGTGGCGTGACGGTGATGTCGACGCCGGGCGCGTTCATCGAGTTCAGCCGCCAGCGCGGCCTTTCGCTGGACGGCCGGTGCAAGGCATTCGGAGCAGACGCCGACGGCACCAGCTGGGGCGAAGGCGTCGGCATGCTCTTCGTCGAGCGGCTCTCGGACGCCCAGCGCAACGGGCACCCGGTGCTTGCCGTCATCCGCGGATCCGCTGTCAACCAGGACGGTGCGTCCAACGGTCTGACCGCGCCGAACGGCCCTTCCCAGCAGCGGGTCATCCGCCAGGCGCTCGCCAGTGCGGGCCTGACCCCGTCCGACGTGGACGCGGTCGAGGCGCACGGCACGGGCACCAAGCTGGGCGACCCGATCGAGGCACAGGCGCTGCTCGCCACCTACGGCCAGGACCGCCCCGCCGACCAGCCGTTGTGGCTGGGCTCGGTGAAGTCGAACATCGGCCACACGCAGGCCGCCGCCGGTGTCGCGGGTGTCATCAAGATGGTCATGGCGATGCGGCACGGTGTACTGCCGCGCACCCTGCACGCGGATGAGCCGTCGCCGCACGTGGACTGGTCGGCGGGTGCGGTGGAGCTGCTCACCGATCAGCGTGAGTGGCCTGCCGCGGACCGGCCGTGGCGCGCCGGTATCTCGTCGTTCGGCTTCAGCGGCACGAACGCCCACACCATCATCGAGCAGGCCCCGCAGACCGCCGAGACGGAGCCGAAGGCAGCTCCGGAGTCGGCGGCGCGTGACGGCGCCCTGGTGCCGTGGCTGCTCTCTGCGGGCGACGAGGGTGCCCTGCGCGGCCAGGCCGAGCGTCTGCTGTCCCTGGTGGACGAGCACGCACCGGTCGACATCGGCTACTCGCTCGCGACGTCACGTTCGGTGCTGAACCACCGTGCCGTGGTGGTGGCCGCCGACCGGTCCGAGTTCCTGGCGGCCTTGACGGCCGTGGCCGACGGCCGGACGACCGGTGCCGTGGTCGGGGGAGTCGCCGGCGAGCACGGCCGGTTGGGTTTCCTCTTTTCGGGTCAGGGTTCGCAGCGGCTCGGCATGGGCCGTGAACTGGCTGCCCGTTTCCCGGTGTTCGCTGAATCTCTGGACGCCGTGCTGGGTGAGTTTGACCCGCAGGTGCGCGAGGTGCTTTTCGGTGAAGATGCCGACGCGCTGAACGAGACCGGGGTGACACAACCCGCCCTGTTCGCGGTGGAGGTCGCTCTCTTCCGCCTCCTGCAGTCGTGGGGTGTGCGCCCTGATGTTCTGGCGGGGCACTCGATCGGCGAGCTGGCCGCCGCCCATGTGGCCGGTGTCTGGTC